>JBKOYG010000095.1:0-11259 GCA_046725285.1 Verrucomicrobiota bacterium | reverse complement strand
GCCGGACTGCTAAGTTGCGCCTAGCGTTATGTCGCAAAAAGGGGCCGTCACGCTTCGCCGCGTTGGTGGCTCTTTGCCTCGCTCCGCGCTCACCAGTTCTTTGAAATCGCCCGCGTGCTCGTGCGTCTCGATCACGTTGCCCGCGTCATCGTAAACGCGAACGACGGCATCATGTGATCGGCTGCGAAACTTCGCGTAGCCAATCGCGTGCTCCGGTTTGGTGTACCAGAGCCGACCAAACGGCAGCGCGTCGGAGATCAAATCAAAGCCGCGTTTGTCGGTGCCTTTGTCTTCCTTTTGCGAAGACCGACGCGCTCAGCCTCGGCGATTGTGGAAAAATCGATTGCCGTTCTGCCCTTTGAGAATCTCAGCCGTGACCCGGACAACGCTTATTTCGCTGAAGGAATGCAGGACGAAATTCTGGCCCGGCTTTCCAAGATCGCCGACCTGAAGGTTATCTCACGCACTTCCACCCAGAAATACAAAAGCGCACCCGACAATCTGCGCGAGATCGCGAAGCAACTTGGGGTGGCAAATGTCCTCGAGGGTAGTGTGCAAAAAGCGGCCGACCAGGTGCGCGTCAACGTGCAGTTGATCAACGCACTGAACGATGCCCATCTCTGGGGCGACATTTACGACCGCAAGCTAACCGATATTTTTGCAGTCGAGAGCGACATTGCCAAGACGATTGCTGACACGCTGCAGGCGAAGTTGACCGGTGAGGAGAAGCAGATGATAGCCGCCCAGCCAACAAGCAACACCACCGCCTATGAGCTTTATATTAAAGGCCGATTGCTCTGGAGCAGGCGTGGCGGCGAGAATCTCAGACAGGCGATCGCATTTTATGAGCAGGCGATTGCACTCGACCCGAACTACGCGCTGGCTTATGCCGGGCTGGCGGAGTCTTATGTTGTCCTGCCAGTCTATACTGAGGTGGTACCACGAGAGGCTTACGCGAAAGCGAAAGCTGCCGTGCGGAAGGCACTCCAACTGGATGAGAAACTGGCGGAAGCGCATACCGCGCTCGCGGACGTGTTGTTCAACAAACTCGATATGGCTGGTTCGATATCGGAATTTCAACGCGCGATCGCGCTAAACCCCAACTATGCAACGGCGCACCAGTGGTATGGATGCGACCCGCTCCGGGCCATCGGCCGATTCGACGAAGCGATCGCAGAGGGCAAACGCGCGGTCGAACTTGATCCACTTGCGCCGATTATCAACTCAGACTTGGGGCGGACATTGACCATGGCGCGCCGTTACGATGAGGGGATCGCGCAGTTGCGCAAAACGCTAGAGATTGATCCGACGTTGTGGGTCGCCCGCTACAATCTGGGCGAGACGTTTCAGCTAAAGAACGACCTGGCGACGGCGATTGCTGAATACACAAAGGCGCAGCAGTTGAGCGATGATCTGCGTGCTCGGGTGCCGCTCGCAGCTGCCAAAGCGCAGTCAGGAGACAAGGAGGCAGCAGTGCAAATGCTGGCTGAACTAGAAGAACTCGCCCGGCACCGCAACGTGAGCGCATACTGGCGCACGGTCCTATATCTCAGTTTGGGAAATCGCGACGAAGCAATTCGATTGTTAGAGCAGGGCATTGCTGATCATGAAGGTCTAGATATCGCCTGGATTAAAGTTGATCCGCTGCTCGATCCGCTCCGGGGTAATCCGCGATTCGAGGCGCTGGTGCAAAAGGTAGTTGGTCCCAAACAGAAATAACAAGCGTGAGCTCTGTTGCGGTCGCGATATCGGGTTCTCGGCAGATCGTACAGGTGAGCACGGCGGCAAAGTGACAGCTCCAACCCGCAAGGACGAAAAGATGCCAGACAAGATGACCATAGGGCAGCTGCTTGTTAACGAAAAATAACACGCCGACTGTATAAGCGACGCCACCGGCCAGAAGCCAGAGCAGTGCGGAAACCGGAAGGGCGAGCATGAGAGGGCGGGCCGCTATAAGGGCCGACCACCCCATTCCAAGATATAGACACATCGCTAGTTTCCGATGACGCGTCGTACCACGCGTCGCCTTGACGAGCGTACCGAAAACGGCGAATGCCCAGATGAGTCCGAGTATCGTCCAACCCCAAGCTCCGCGAAGCGGTCCCAGGGTGAACGGCGTGTATGTCCCAGCGATCAACCAAAAGATCGCGCAGTGATCCAGTACCTGTAAAAGCGATTTGCCCCGTGTCTGCGGCCAGGCATGGTAGAGCATCGATCCAAGATACAGGAGCAACGTCGTTAGCGTAAAAACGATCACGCCGATAAAAAAACCGGGGCTACCACGGTTGAGCGCCGCGAAGAGCAAAATCGGCGTGCCGATTAATGCAGCGACGAAGCCGATTCCATGACTGATACTATTTGCAAATTCTTCGATGGGCCATTGCGTCCGCTTCGGCAAGGCCAACAACTCGTCAACCGCGTTCATCGCGTCGCATGATGGAGAGCGCGTTGATCAATTTGCAACGCAAAAATAAGCCCACTTGCTCGTGCGCCTCGATCACGTTGCCCGCCGCATCGTAAACGCGAACTACGGCATCATGTAAGCGGTTAAAGAACTTTGCCTAGCCGGTTGCGTTGCTGAAGGCGTCGAATCAGTCCTAGCTTTTTTCGCCTATTTGTTTTTGTTCGAGGCGCGCCTGAGCAAATAATTTTCAGCGATCTCGCGCACGATGTCGTAACGATTGAGCTTGCACACCCTGCTCAGTTCCGATGATCTCCCGATGCGCGTCGAGATGAGCGGAAAGCCTATCCGTTGCAGCAGCCGATTCGGCGGCGGATTGTCAGCTTTAGGTTCGCAAATGATACGCTTCAGCTTGAATCGTTTGTAAAAATCGACTGCCGCCAGACAAAAAAGATATGCTCCGTGCCCTTTGCCGCGCAAATCCGCGCGCCACATGTGCAAATGAATGCTGCCAAAGTCAGCCGGCACGATGTCTTTGAGTGACGAATGGCCGATCGCCTGGCCGTTGCTGCACCAGGCAAGCACAAAACTGCGCACGCCATCATCCGGCGCAGCGAGCATCGCCTCCAGGTCGGAACGCATTTGAGTGGCCGATGGCAGGCGATCGATTGCGACTCCCAAGCGCTCCATCGCGTCTGGTGAAAGTCCAAGCCAATAGTTGATGAAGCCGTCTAAATCCTCGGCTGCGAGCGGTCGAACACTCAGGTCCATAAGTTCCGACAAGATACAAAACCAATTTCATTGCCGATTTTCTGCAAACCAATTATCTACCGAGAAAAGTTACTTACATTCAACCATTGCACGTAGGAGCAACTAGCAGCATGACAATTTTCTAAGAGCGAGGCTTATCGCGTCGCGTCTCGGCCTTGGCGGGGGTGGGTAGGATCGGAACCAAGATCCGGCAGAAAACAATCCTTTTTTCGTGGCACTCCCGCGCGCGTGGAGATCTTTGCGAAAGTACCCGCGGCATTGAGCGCGCTACCGTTTGGCCGGTTTCTTTCGAGCTTCAGCAGGCCGCCCTTAGTGATTGCTGAGGAGTTGACCGGCCGCTCTGAGACAGCAGCTTGTTGAGTGAATACGGAAACCTACACGCGGGTAGTTTCACTCCGGGTGTCGTAATGAAACGTCGTCTGGCCGCAATTCTTGTCGCGGACGTCGTTGGCTATTCCGCGATGATGGAACTCGACGAGGAAGGAACGGCCGCGCGCATTACCGATCTGACCGCCACAATGCAGGAAAAAGTAAAGGCGCGCGAGGGACGCGTGTTTAAGACCATGGGCGACGCGATACTGGCGGATTTTGCGAGTGCGTTGAACGCCTTGCGTTGCGCTGTGGAGATGCGGAGTGCGCTGGCCGAGAACGCGGGCATGGCGATTCAGATGCGTTTTGGTTTGCATCTCGCGGACGTCATCGAATCGGGAGATGACTTGATTGGGGATGGAGTCAATCTTGCAATGCGCATCCAATCTTCTGCCGATCCTGGCGCAATTGACGTAAGCGGCACCCTTTTCGAACAAGTGCGACGGAATTCGCCCTTCATCTTCGAGGCGCTGGGACCTCGACAATTTAAAAACATCTCCCAACCAATGCCGGTTTATCGTTTGCGCGGTGAACAGGAGAAATGGGTTTTTCAAACCGCGCCTACCGAAGCCGAGCCGCGCCCTGAGAAGCGGCCCTATTCAATCGCGGTGGTTCCTTTGACCGCGCAGAACAAAGATGTTCGTTTTCTCGCCGATGGACTGACCGAGGATCTGATTCTCGAGCTGGCCGTTTCCGCCGGCTTTTTGTAAGTTCGCGAACGGCCAGCGCAGTCCTGCAGGATAAAAACCGCGATCCCGTCGCAATCGGCGATGCGCTCGGCGTGAGGTATGTTCTCTCGGGGAATCTGCGCCGGCGAGGTTCGAAAGTTCGCATCAATCTGTCGCTCGCCGAGCGGACGAAAGCAGGATCGTCTGGAACGATCGCGTCGAGAGGCCGTTCGAAACTTTGCTTGATACCGTGGACGATATTGTGGCGCATATCGCCGCCACCGTGATTGGCCGATTAGAGGAAGCGGATATTGCCGCGGCGCGCAGAAAGCGGCCGGAGTCCATGTCCGCCTACGAATGACACCTGCGAGGTCTCGAGTTTCATCGCCTTGGCGGAGTCACTGATGAGAATCTGATTGAGGCGGTCAAATGGTTCGATCGCGCCATCGAGGCCGATCCGAATTTCGGGCGGCCTTACGCTATGAAAGTTTGCGCGGTCTCAGGTCTGCCAAATTTTCGACTGGGAAGAAGGCGAACGGATCATGCACCGCGCGTTGGAACTCGACCCCAACGATCCTGAAGCGAACCGGATCATGGGTTCAATTCAAATGGCCCGGGGAAATTTCGAAGCCGCCGCGCCGTTATCACGAGAAGGCGATGGAGCTGAGCCCGAACGACGCCTACATCAAGGCACGCTCGGCCGCGTTCCACATCTTCGTTGGCATGCCACGCCGAGCGCTCCAATTGCTCAGCGAAGCGGAGGCGCTGGATCCTTATTTGCCGGTCTGGTGTGTCCAGGAACGGGGAGTTGCTCTTTACGCGCAGGAACGCTACCGCGAAGCAATCAAGCACCTCTCTGCGCAGCCCTTTCAGACCCGGCGTTCACGTCTGTATCACACCGCAGCGCGCGTAGCGCTTGGCGAAATCGGTGAAGCCCAAAAGCTAGCGCGTGCCGCGACACAGCTCGGCCTGACCGTGCAATATGTACGCGACCAGGAATGGTATCGCGACCGCAGCCGCAGCACGCTGGAGAAATTAGTCCAGCGCCTCATCGAAGCTGGTATTCCAGAACGATCTACTAGCGCGCCAGCGGAGTCCATGAAGCGTCCTTTGTGAAGGTAGCTCCAGTATTGACTTCGTTGATTAGAACAATCTAACGGTCTTTTATAGACCAACATTGCCGCGTGGAAAGGCCCCGCGCGCGTAAGATCATTCCGAAAGAGGCGTCTGACTGCGTGCATTAAGCCTATCAGCGATCTTATTTACGCTTGGATAGATCGAGCGCGATTCGCGCGATGCTGTAAAACAATAGCGCCGCTCCGATGGGCACGAGCCAAACACCCAATCCGGGGTCACCGTCGTAGATGACAATTCCGCCGAGAAAGAAGCCTGCCGGTAGAAGGATCGCAGCCCAAATTAATGCGAAAGAAACCGATAACCGAAGCGCGAAGCGCTCCACTTTTCGCACGGTCAAACCGGCGGCAATGTTCACGAGCGCCAAGAGTGTTCCATGGGCGTGGGCCAGCGTGAACATGAGTCGCCGCGTTTCGTTTCCAACATCGACATACCACCCGATCTTGAAACCGTGCAGCGTTTCCAGAACAGCCCCGAGTGACAAAAAGACGAGAAGCGACCACCAACCGAAGCGCAAATTGCGGTCTGCCCGCTGCGCGGCGGGCGCCGCGTGTCTAGAAGACGGCCGACTCATTCCGCGAGAAAAATTGGTTTCTCGTCCCGCGCGCTCCGCAATTGTTGGAAAACATCCTGCCGAAAACGGCCGTCCGAATCGATTGCGGTCCCTGGCCGATTAACTGCATTCACATTGCGCACGTCACGTCGCCATTTTTTGTAAGCGCGCCTCGCCGCTTCGCCCAACACAGGATTTGGCGCGGTGTAGGTAAACGAAAAGTCAGAGAACCCGGGCAGCGTTTGAAGCGATTTCCACGCATCGAAACGCACTGCGGCGTAAGAATCGGTCAACGTGTAAATCAGGTACGGATACAGCCAGTCCCGCCCGGCGATTTTTTGCGCGCTCTCCCAGCCCATGCCCCAAGCGACGAGCGCGCGCTGCCCCGCATCGCCTTTCAAAATCCACTGCACGGCGGCTGCAGTGCTCCGATCATTCTGCGAGAGTTCCGGCACCGGTTGGTTATACCACGCGTGAAGATTCTGCGCGGCCCATGCAAGGGTTTGATCGAGATGGCAAAGATTGCAAGCGTTCGGCCGGCCATAAGCGATGCTTTCCTGCACGGTTGGCGAGGAAACCTGATGACTGCGCATCGCATGCAGCAATCCGAAGGTGGTGCGCGGCATATGGCAGTTGTAGCACCGGCTGCCGGATGACTCCGCGCTATGATGCGTGTGCGCGACGAGTCGTGCGGTCATGTCTTTGTGACATTGCGAACAGGCAGCGTCCGAATCCATTTTTGGTTTGAGCTGGCCGGTGCGCGCCCACGTTTTGGCATCGGTTTGGCCTGGAGAATCGAGATGCATTTCGTGGCATGAAATGCAGGAGAATTCGCCCCCGCGAAAACAGGGCGACGCTTGCACACCGTTGAATTCGCGCCCGGTGACGCGAATCATCCCATCGCCCCAGAATCGATTCTGAAAAAAATCGGGCTCGGTGCGGCGAATGAAATCCTTTTGTTCAGGATGATCTGATGCGTTCGGTTGAACGACGAAGCGTTGCGAGAGATCGCGAGCACCGGGACGAAAAGCAGCGCCGTGCCGATTGAAATCGATCTTGTCCGCCATGTCGTTGAAAGCCCAGACGCTGTGGCATTGCCCGCAGGAGAGCCCGGATTCTGGACCTTTCAAACTTGCAGGATTGGTTACCGTCGGGTCCGATCTCGTTGTGAGATGAACTTTGAAACGGCGAATCGGGTTACGGTTGCGCTCGATGTGTTCGCGCCCTTCGCTGTGACAGGCTTCGCACGCGATCCCGAACTCGGCCACTTGTGAATCCCATTTGTTGCCGGCGACAAACCGGGATTGCCCCTGCGTGACATGGCAATCCATGCACGCCCCATTCCATGCTCCTTTAGAATAATATTCTTTCACATTCGGCGGAAGCAGGAAGGTTTCATTTACTGGCGCCCACATTTTCTCAGCGACGATGTAGCCGAATGGAAATTGTTCCAGGGTGCGCCCCTCGCCGGTCTCCAACCAGAGGATTTGCAGATTGTGCGAACCCGTCACGAGTACGACTTCTTGCGGTTGGCCATAACTGCCGCCTTCTGGCCGCGTCCGGACAAAAAACTTATCGCCGTGTCGCTCCGTTTTGTATTCGCGGTCATTGAACGCAAGTTCGAGCTTGTCCATGTCAGGCGGCAAACTCTGTGGCGTTGCCATCTGTGTCATGGTACGATGAAACGAAGCATGCCAGCTCGCATAATTTCCGGGATGACACGCGCGGCAGGCATTCGAACTGACATAGCCAGCGATTCGTGATTGGATGGGGCGTTTCTCCGGAGGTAAAGCTTTGCGCCGGAAATCGTGGAGCGAAATCAATGTGGGGACGCTTGCGGCTGCAACCGCTGCGATAACAAACAGCCCCTGCCACCAGGATCGAGACAACCTCCGCACGGTTTATCGGACCAATATTATGGGAAGCGAGACGCGTGGGCAAACCCTCCTTCTGACGGAATGTGACGGTCCGCTGCGTTGCGTCACCGTCCGGCGAGGGTGCGTAGGCTGGGAACTAAGACCTGGGAAAAACAATCCTTTTTTCGCGGCACTCTCGCGCGCGTGGAGACTATAAAGAAACTCCTCGGTCGGGCTGCGTTGCGTCCCAGTCTGGCGCTGGGGTGGGTAGAGTCTGAACCAAGACCCAGGAGAAACAATCCTTTTTCGTGGCACTCTCGCGCACGCGTGGAGACCTTTGCGAAACCCCCCGGACCTACCGCATTGCGTCCACAGTTTGGCGCGGGGGTGGGTAGCTTCAAAACCGGGTCAGGAAGAAACAATCCTTTTTAATGCCGCCTTTCGCGCGCGTAGAGATGTGTGAGAAAGCGTTGTGCTCTCCCGGTTAGATCTCAATTTCGTTACGGCTGTCTGGTGTTCGTCAGGCGAAATATTTTCTGCTTATGACCACAAAATTTGTTGCCCTCATATCTGTAGTCGGACTTGCCACCTTCTATGCTGTGCAAGCTCAATCGCCCACCCCAAGCGAATCGCTCACCCCATCGCCCTCCCCAGCGGAGAAAGCTGCATCGCCCTCACCTGCCGAGTCGCCAACAGCTTCGCCCAAAGCAAAACCCACTCCCAAGAAAGCGAAGGCTGAGAGGAAAGCGGGGCCGACCGCAAGCCCAGCGCCCGCAGGGCGCACGACCGAGGAAGCGGCCAATCCACCCGCGCCGGGCGGAGGCCATGGTCAGGTGTGGGTTAACACCGAGACAGGCGTTTACCACAGGGAAGGCTCGCGTTTTTACGGCACGACGAGGAAGGGCAAATACATGACCGAGCAAGACGCAATCCAGGCGGGATATAAACCCGGGCCGAAGAGACCATAGGAAGACACAGCCTCATTAGCCGACAGCGGCAGTCGACTACGCAGAGACCCGAGCGTGCTTCCGAGCGGGTGAGATTCGTGTTTCGGATTCTCGCGGAAACATCGAACGCACACCGCGGCGATGGAAGCCGTTTCGTCGTCCGTGTACAGGAAAAGCTGACCGCGTTTCTGGAACTTGAACGAGTGACGCGCAATGACGATCATTGAAATAAGGCCGTATCGGGTGAAAAAGAAACGAACAAGTGAATCCGGTCTCTTCAATCTGCGCGTTTTCCTTGGCGTGATTGTCTTGGTCGCTAGCGTCTGCCTGGCGATGCTTGCCGTGCCGAGTCCACTACAGGGCGCCATACCAACTCCGAAACCGACCGCAACACCAACACCAACGGCAACGCCTATTCCGAGAGTAACACCGAGGTCGCCCGGGCCGCCACGGCCTCTTAACCTCGCGTTCGGGTAATTAGCTCATCCTGATTCAGGCGATTTGTTGCCAATCTCACGCACGTGCGTAAGTATAACTGTAACGCGTTACTTGTTTCCCAAAGGAACCTGATGCCGAAAGCAAAGACAGTCACCCTGGCTCATGGGATCAAATTCGACGACGTGATGCGTCGAGCGATGAAAGTCCCGCCGCCACCAACTGGCAAAAAGGCCAGACAGAAAGTCTGGCGAAAAAAGCGGCGCAAATAAGCAGTGAAGGTCGGCCCGCGAAGGCCGTGAAGTACATACTCCTCGTCTCGACAATTAACGCTTTGCGTTTTCCTCGAAAGCAGCTTAGCTGTTCATGTGAACATAATCCAGGCAAATTGTGCCTAAGCCTCTTAACGTAGACTGGCCTGCTGTGCGGGTGCTGGCAGTTGCGGTGGGGGTCCGCGAAGCTGCGCGTCAAATGGGGATTAGCCAGGACGCGGTCCGACAACGCTCAAAACGTGAAGGCTGGATGGCTTCCCCTAAAGCGGTAGCTCAGCGAGCTCTGGCAAAGCCTGTCACCAGCGTGTCACCAGATGCTCTGTCACCAGCAGATGCGATCGCGAATGTCTTTAGCGAACGAAAGCACCGCACCAAGCTCGGCCTGAGCAAGTACGCAGCGGAAGCTGCCGAACAGGCTGCGGAGCATCGAGACAAGTTGGGGATTGCCGGAAAGGTGAAGGACGTGGCAGATGTTCATAAAACCCTCTGGCCTGTCGAAAATCAGTGTCAACCAATTCTCAATCTGGCAGTACTAACTGGGCAGGAGCAGCCCCAGAAGATTCGCCAGGATGCCGAGTGAAGAATGCTTTCCTAGTTCACAGAGGGTGGCAGCCCTAGCCCTATAGGGTCTCTAGCTTGCATCTACGCGAGCAGCCTAGCCAAAAAGCGCCGGCGCATTCCGCTCAATTTCCACATGAGCGGCAATCAGGACGAGGACAAGCCTTGATGCGGCACCAAAATTAACGGACAGGCAATTGCTGTCATCGACGCGGACGGTCGCGTGTCCTACACGGACGTTTCCGCCGAGCGCGACCTGGGCGGCGATGAGGGAGACGATGCCTAATTGTATCCTTAATGCGCTTCTACCTTGCAGCGAAAATCCAGTGGCGGCGGCACCTTCGCCAACACCCGAGGACGGCGTGCTCCCCGGAGTTTCTTCATCCGCATTATCCGTATCATCCGTGGTCGTTTCAGAAAGATTCTTCAACTTTTTCCCGAACTTCGCCCCGCAGTTTCCGGAGAAGGACGTTGAAAAGGCGCGGGGCCGATGCCGGATACATGGCATCCGTTTTGACTTCTTTGACATTCCTGTGAACTTCCCCAGCATTCCTGTTTCGGCACGGCTCCAGAAGGAAGCGGACGCTTTATTGTCGATGCGGATGAAAAGCTAACCGCATTTATGGAACTCGAATCGGCGATTCAAGGAACTTCGGAACATTTCGACGGAGGTTAAAAAAGAGATCGAGTTGGAGATCGCCAGCGTAAAAATAGGCGACAGTAAAGGCAGTTGGGTGATGCAATCGCGACGTTTCTCTGGGCTGCCGCTCATCGGCATCTTGACCGTCATCTACTTCATCGCCGGCAAACTCGGTTTGATGCTGGCGTCGTTGCACGCGAGTGCATCGCCGGTATGGCCGCCGGCGGGAATCGCGCTTGCTGCATCACTCTTGCTCGGTTATCGCGCGTGGCCGGCCATCTTTATCGGTGCATTTCTGGCGAACGTCACGACTGCGGGAAATGTCGCTACGTCATTTGCCATCGCCACCGGCAACACGCTTGAGGCGCTCGTGGGCGCTTGGCTGCTGAATCGATTCGCCGGCGGCACAAATGTCTTTGATCGTCCACAAGGCGTTTTCAAATTTGCGCTCGCGGCAGGGATCAGCACCATCATTAGCCCTGCTTTCGGCGTGACGAGTCTTGGAATCGCCGGGTTTGCCGATTGGGCAAACTACGGCGCGATTTGGCTGACATGGTGGCTCGGCGATGCAACGGGTGATCTTGTTTTCACTCCGCTGGTTCTGCTCTGGAGTGTTGCCTCAAAACGACGTTGGAATAAAAAGGAAGCCGCCGAA
>JBKOYG010000053.1:0-7821 GCA_046725285.1 Verrucomicrobiota bacterium | reverse complement strand
CATGCGGATGAGTTAGCCGACTTGGAATCGCTGGATAACGGCAAGCCTCGTGCCGTCGCGCGCGTGGCCGACGTTCCCCTCGCAGCCGACCTTTTCCATTACATGGCCGGTTGGGCCACGAAGATCGAAGGACATACCATCCCGATTAGCGTGCCGTATGCGCCGGATGCACAGTTTCACGCCTTCACATTGCGCGAACCCGTCGGCGTAGTCGGCCAGATCATTCCGTGGAATTTTCCGCTGCTGATGGCCGCTTGGAAACTCGGACCGGCTCTGGCCAGCGGTAACTGCGTCGTCCTCAAACCGGCCGAACAGACACCATTGTCCGCTCTGCGGCTCGGGGAATTGATTCTTGAGGCCGGTATTCCTGAAGGAGTCGTCAACGTCGTCACCGGCTTCGGCGAGACAGCCGGTGCCGCGCTCGCGGCGCATCCCGATGTGGACAAGATTGCTTTCACCGGTTCGACTGAGGTCGGCAAGATTATTGTCCGCGCGGCCGCCGGAAATCTGAAGAAAGTCAGTCTCGAGCTCGGCGGAAAATCCCCTAACATCGTTTTCAAGGATGTCGGTGATCTCGACGCCGCCATTGCCGGAGCAGCCAATGCCATCTTTTTTAATCATGGACAATGTTGCTGCGCCGGTTCGCGGCTCATCGTCGAGCGCGACATCTTCGATGACGTCGTTGCCGGCGTGGCCAAACATGCCCAAAAGATCAAGCTCGGTCCCGGCCTGAGCCCGGATACCGAGATGGGGCCGTTGGTTTCAGAGGAACAATTGTCCCGCGTCACTCGCTACATGCATCAAGGCAAACAAGAAGGTGCCTGTTATGTGACCGGCGGAACACGCGCGGGCGACCGTGGATATTTCGTCGACCCAACCGTGATCAAGGACGTGAAGCCCCAGATGAGTATTGTTCGAGAAGAGATCTTCGGCCCTGTGGTGGTGGCCGAGCCGTTCACCAAACCGGAGGAATTGATTCCGCGCGCCAACCAAACCGAATACGGTTTGGCCGCCGGCGTCTGGACCCGCGATATTTCGAAAGCGTACCGAGTCGCAGCTCAACTGAAGGCCGGCACGGTCTGGATCAATTGTTACAACGTGTTCGACGCGGCGCTTCCGTTCGGTGGCTACAAGCAATCGGGGTGGGGCCGTGAGATGGGTCACGAAGTACTGGAACTCTACACTCAAACCAAAGCCGTGGTTGTAGGAGTGTAAGTTTGGTCTGGGGCCGGGTTCTGCGTTGGCATGAAGTCTGAGCGCCTCTGGCTCTTCGCATTTTTCGAAAAGCTAGGGTGCGCGTCTCAGTTTCGATCTCCCGGCTCGCCGTAGTCCGGCCGCTGCCGGACAAAGCGGCCGTTCTCTGAACTAATTTGCTGTTCATCAGCGTCGATGTTCGCGAATGTTAGCTCCATGCCAAAGCATCTTGTCATTAGCACGAGCGGTAACCCCGACAGCAATAGCCGGCGAATGGGGCGCGCTGCGTTCGCGCATCTGCAAAAAAAGAAAGTCGATTGCGATTGGATTGACATCCGTGAAATGGACCTGCCACTCTGTGATGCAGACAAATGTTACGGGATGCCCGGTTCAAGACAATTGAGCGCGGCCATTGAACACGCCGATGGCATCCTCATCGCCGCGCCGGTTTATAATTTCGATGTCGCCGCGGCGACCAAGAACATGATCGAGCTGACCGGTAGCGCGTGGGAAAACAAGATCGTTGGCTTCCTTTGCGCAGCCGGGGGCCACGCGAGTTACATGTCCGTGATGGCTTACGCCAATAGTCTCATGCTCGATTTTCGTTGCGTCATTATTCCGAGGTTCGCCTTTGCCACGTCCGACGCTTTCGACGGCGAGCACGTCAGCGACAAAAAAATCACGGAGCGAATTAAACAAGTCGCCGACGAACTAGTTCGCTTCACCAAAGCGCTTCGGAGCTAGATCACAATCGCAAGATTGAATCGGATTCCGCTGGCTTCCTTTCAGCGGGTGGTTTCGCTTCGCGCTCCTAATCCCCTGAGCGCAGGCACGAATGCAGCAAAACATACCACCATTACAGCAAGCCAAATTATGAACTGCCGGTCGATTCCCGTGACTGAAACCGACTCCACCGAAAAGGTGCCAATTAAGCCGTAGCTTACTGGGATAATAATAAAATCAGCTAGCGCATGCAGCGAAACCGACGGCCGGGTTGATCCGCTGTATTTAACCAGCAAGCCGTGTACCACACTGATCGCAAGGAAAAATGGCAGGAAGACGAGCGTCGCGTAAGCGTGACTTAAGTGATGATCAAGGAAAAACATTATCCCGCTGATCAGAATGGCAATCGTCCAACCATGTCGTCGCTGGATCAGTGAGATTAGGAAACCGCGAAAGCCTGCTTCTTCTACAACCCCTGCGGTTGCGCTAATACAGGCAATCGCGCAGATCACCGTCAGCGCTCCGTACTTAGAGAAGTCGATTGGTGCGGCAAACGCCTCCCGCGGCAGATGCGCCACACGCGCCGTCACGAACGCCATGGCGATCGTGCCAGTAATTCCAAGTGCTCCAGCAATGAGCGCCCATGTCCATGCGGGCTTCGACAGCGATGGTGCACGCAGATCGCGCCGCCGGGCTTCCTGCGTGCTCCGCGGCCACCCGTGTCCACTAACGTACCACCAGAAAAATGAGAGCCACCCAGCAGTTACAACGAGCATCCATGGAATGGAAGGTGACGTTCGCAAATTCAGGATCACCGCGACGCTTGGCAGAATCGTGCCAATCGTTACGACCAGTTCGGCGACAAGAATTCCGCGAACGATCGCAGGTAAACGGCTCCATAACCGGCCCAGCATGGACGCCAACGTCGGACGAATCGAGCGCGAGGCAACAAGCGAACCCAAGGCGCTTTCATGAAACACTCACCCACCAAGCCGCAGCTCGAAAATATCCGAAGACTCAGCCAAGCCGCACCTGCGATAAAGAGACCTGCTTCCAGCAGTCGCCCACAGGACGATCGAATCGGTCCCCTGAGCGCGGCACCATGACAGCGCTTTGTTCAACAACCTTTTACCGAGGCCTCGGCTTCGCATTTCCGGGACAACATAAAAGTTCGTTACGTAAGCATGAACCTCCGGTTCGTCGTTAATTGGATTGGGGACTTTCTCAAACAACTGCACGCACACGTGCCCGAGCAACTGATTGTCATCATCGAGGACCCAACAGCGCCACGGGTAAGAGCCCGAGCGAAAACGCTCTTTCATCCACGATGTACATCTGCGCAGAAACCGTGATTTGGTTTCCGTAGCAGGTTCGATTTCAGCGCGGAATCGATAACGCAACTCTGCCAAAACATGGCAATCGGTTAACTTTGCCAGGCGGATTCGGATCCGAGCCATGCGTCGATGCTACGTGATTGAATGATTCGCCGCTACTCGTAAGCACATGGTTCGGCCGTTCCTGTCACGCAATAGCTTTGCGATTACCGAACAAAGCCGGATGATCTTGCCGCTCTGTCGGCCCTTTGTCAGGATCAGAACATGAAGCATCTTATGCTGGCTTGTCTTCTTCCGATGACTTTAACAGCTCAGACCATGCAGCAGCTGAGCGAACAGTTGGGTAAAACCGTCCTGTACGGTGATGTCGCGCTTCCGCCGGACGGCACACATGTGGCATGGGTGCAGTCGACCGCCGCATCAACGTCGAAGCAAACCTACATTCGCGAAACGTCGGGAAATGCACCAGCGACATTGGTTAGAATTCCGATCAGCGGCGAAAGGACCGATTTCGATCCGGCCTGGGCTCCAGATTCCAAAACGCTGGCAGTTTTTTCCAGTGCCGGAGAGGGACTGCAGCGGCAACTCTGGAGTCTGAAGGCCGACGGTTCCGATCCCAAAAAGATTACGAACCTCAACGGTTACGCTGCACGACCCCGCTGGTCGCATGATGGGAAACAAATTGCCTTCCTCTACATTCAAGGTGCGGGCGGCGGTGGTCCACTGATGGCTGCTCCGACAACGACTGGCGTCATTGACACCGCGATTCATAATCAGCGGATCGCTGTTCTCGACGTTGGCAGCGGGCAGCTTCGCCAGGTTTCGCCGGAAAATCTCCACATCTACGATTACGATTGGTCGCCAGACGACAAGACGTTCGTCGCAACGGCAGCACCGGGACCTGGCGACAACAATTGGTGGATCGCGCAGATTTACATGGTCGACATCGCGAAAGGCAACGCCACATCAATCTACAAACCGTCTCTTCAAGTCGCAGTTCCTCGCTGGTCACCGGATGGCAAGTCGATCGCGTTCATTGAAGGCCTGATGAGCGACGAAGGATTTCATGGTGGCGACCTGTTCACAATCTCCGCCGATGGTCGTGACGTAACGAACCGCACGAAGGGTCGCAAAAGCTCAGTGAGCTCGCTCTTTTGGCTAGCGCCGGATCGCATCCTATTGACCGAGATAGTTGGCGGCAGCGGCGCGATCTCTGAATTGACGCTGCCTAACAATTCGGTGCGAACAATCTGGAAAGGCGCAGAGGCTCTTCACGCTTTCGGTAATTTTCCTGACTTTGCCCTTTCCAAGGACGGCAAATTTGCGGCCGCAGACCGGAGCACGTTTGAGACGCCTCCCGAGATCTGGGTTGGACCAATCGGCAAATGGCGTCAGCTAACTAATAACAACTCCGCTCAAACTCCCACGTGGGGCAAAGCTGAGGACATTGGGTGGACTTACGACGGCTTTATTATTCAGGGATGGCTTATCGCCCCCAGGCAGGTGGAGTCCGGCAAGAAATATCCCATGGTCGTTCTCATCCATGGCGGGCCGTCAAGCGCAGTGACGCCGGACTGGCCCGCGGGCTTTGGAATGTCACGGGCCATCATCGCAGCGCTTTCGTCACGAGGCTACTACGTGCTGATGCCAAATCCTCGTGGTAGTTACGGCCAGGGAGAAGACTTTACTCGCGCTAATGTGAGAGATTTTGGCGCTGGCGATCTCCACGACATCCTTGCTGGCGTCGATGCCGCGATCGCACGTCACCCGATCGACCCTGCGCGTCTCGGCGTGACTGGCTGGAGCTACGGCGGCTACATGACCATGTGGACTGTCACGCAGACCAACCGTTTCCGCGCCGCGGTCGCAGGCGCCGGCATTGCTAATTGGCAAAGTTATTATGGCCAGAACTTGATCGATCAGTGGATGATCCCGTTCTTCGGTGCCTCAGTTTATGATGACCCTGCCGTTTACGAGAAGAGTTCTCCCATCCGCTTCATCAAAAATGTAAAGACCCCCACCCTCGTCATTGTCGGCGAACGCGACGCTGAATGCCCTGCGTCTCAGTCCTATGAATTTTGGCACGCTCTCAAAACGCTTGGCGTGCCAACTCAACTCATCGTCTATTCCGGCGAAGGCCATCTCTTTCTAGAGCCAAAGAATCAAGTCGATCGATTGGAAAAGACAGTCGGATGGTTCGACAAGTACTTGAAGTAATCGGGTTCACTTTTCTGAGTTCTGTTGACCTGGCACTCACGGCGCTTCGACGCCGCTCAGGATTCCACCGAGATGGCCGGTGAGAGTGATGATCACTACGGCTAGTGCCACGACTGCAAAATAAGTAACGCCCGGCGATTCGCGCTTCGCTCGAACGCGTGATCGTTTCCAACAAAGACTAAGAATGAGCGCCGCAGAAGTTAGCGCACAAATTAGATGCAGCTGCAGATTGCCTTTCAGCGTCGCGCCTTCAAGCTGCCACCGCCATGCGCCGAGACCGGTCGCGATTGCCAGCGGGATGGTTATCGCAGCACCAACGAGATTGAAGTAGCCCACTGTCGCCAGGATGGGTTGCTTGCGCCAGATTGCGAGGATGTCGAAGACAACGCTTGCAATGAAGAGCGCAATCGGAAAATGAACCATGACAGGATGCTGGGCATGCCCTGCCAGGAGTGCAGCTTTCAGATCGAAGGGATTCAAGGAATGGGAATGTGCAAGAAACAGCGTCATGACTTTCACGGGCCCCGTTACAAATGAGTGTACCATCGCGCCTTCCTACTTCTCCACGACGATGGTCCCAGTCATCTTCGGATGAACCGAGCAATAGTAGGTGTAGGTGCCTGGAGCGCCGGCGGTGATCGTGAATTCTTGATCAGTGTCGAGCGCAGACGATTTCTTAAACTGCTTCTCGACACTTACTATTGTGTGCGGTTCCTCGTCCCGGTTGATCCAGGTTATCTTCTCACCGGACTTCACCGTAATTGTCTGCGGATTGAAGGCGAAGTCTTTGATCTCGATTTTGTTTTCCTTGGCGGTACCCGTGCTGGCATCCTTCATCTCGCCAGCGACCGCGAACATAGACAGGTTGATGAAACCGATGGCACACAATAGTGCCATTCTTTTGTTACGTAGAGTCAGTGTTGTCATCATTAAGTTTGTTTAGCTGAGGTTGGAATCGACAACGGCAAGAGAGGACCTGCCTTGCTTATATTGAATGCTCGTTAGGCCGAGCAGGCTGCGCAGCTTTTCCGCCGGCACGGTGAGCGGTCCAGGAGATGGCGCTGTTCCAGGCGCGGGCTGCGGGAAGGCAGTGGACATTGCGGTGTGGAAAGTCATATTGCCTTCGACTTTTTGAAGCACCTGGTGGATGTGGCCGTTTAACACGGTCACCGAGCCAAAGCGTTTCAGATATCCAAGAGCGCGTTCGCTATCGCTGGTTCCCCATCCCCATTGTGGGTAAACCGCCCAGAGCGGAATATGCGCAAAGACCACAATCGGGGTGTCCGAGCCAAGACCCTTGACGTCGTCTTCGAGCCATTCAAGTTGCTCGTCGCCGACCTGCCCCAGGCCGCCCGCCTGAAGGTCAAGGACGTTCACCAGCGCGATGAAATGGACGCCATTTTTATTGAAGCTGTACCAGCCGGCGCCCTTGCCTTCAACGCTCTTCAGATACCGTTCACGGTACATCTTTCCTCCATCATTGAGCACATCATGTTCACCGGGCACATAGAAGACGTCTTTGGTTCGGCAGCTCTTAAGGATTTGGTCGAACGTGTCGAACTCTTCGGGTTTCGACAATTGTGTGATATCTCCGGTGTGAATAAGGAAAGACGGTGGAGTAGGCATCGCGTTGATGCGGTCGAGAGCAATTTTGAATGTCTCGGTAACATCCTTGTTCGCCGCTTTGTTAAACCCGATATGGCTATCGCTGATCTGCAGAAAGCTTAGATCAGTAGCCGTAGGTAAAGACGATCCAGTCTTTGCAACTTCGGCGAGGGTCTTTGAGACAAGGACACCGCCGCTTATGGTCCAAAGCACTCCCGTGCCGGCCCATGCCATGCATTTTAGGAAACCGCGGCGGTCAATCCCATCATGTTCGTGATCGTGAGAAATGTAATCTGACATAATATTTGTTTTCTAAGGTTTAGGTTTGGTTGGTAAATTGTCTTTCACCTGTGCTTACTGATTTCGCACGCCTTTATTCCCGAAATTCTTCGCATCAGAACGCGAGCCGCGGTAATTTCCGAAGTTGCTGTTTTTCGACGCTTTCCTTTGCGAAAACGCCGCGCTTAGGCCTCGACCCAAAGCGCGGCGTTTGAATTCGCGAAGTACGATTCAATCACCGACTTCTCTCTCGGCCGCGTCCGCAGCGCTGGCCAGAGAAGTAATTAGCTGCAAGAACTGAGGCGGTTGTCCCCTGAAAAGCCCGTCGGCAATGAAGCTGTTTATAACGCCGGTGGCGTCTAGCTGTCCGGGACCGGTCGGACGAATGATTGAACAGGCCGGCAAGCTTCGGCGGATGAATTCGCACGGCTCAGGCATGATCAAGTTGGCCTGCAACGTCTCCGGCTGC
>JBKOYG010000067.1:0-6739 GCA_046725285.1 Verrucomicrobiota bacterium | reverse complement strand
GAGTTTTTGGAAAGCGGGATCGCTGCGCAAAGGGTCCCAGACTGGGTCGAGCCTTAAAAGCGCCGGCGTAACAGGTCTTCCATTGTAAAGAAAGGCACCATACGGCGTTTCTAACAGCCGCGCGAGAGTTGAGATCGCACGGCTGTTCTCGCCGAAGATCGTCTCAATTAGCACCAGGTTCTCTTCGAAAGCCGGTCCGACCTTCGGATCTTTAGCGCGTGGCCAGAGCATGATTGCATGTGCCGCTGTCTTTAGGGCTGAGTCCTTCTCCCCCATCGCAGCATAAGCTTGAGACAGGTCTGCCGCATAATGGGCGCACGCCTTCGGCGAGCGCGACTGATCTCTGCAGAGACGCTCGAGTATGTCGCGTGACAGTTCAGCGGTAGCTTTTGCGCCAGCCGTATCGCCAGCGAGGCGTTGCGTGAAAGCAAGCGCCACCTGATGAGCCGCCTTTTCGTCCTGAGAATCAAAATGGAATTGAGCCAATCGGGCTTGCAGGAGTCGAACGGCCTCACCGTAATTTCGCTCAAGTCTCAGCTGACTGATCTTGGTGTCGAAGGTTAGCTCGTCAGGAGTCTGCTCGTTTGTTTCGGACAGAAACGTAGCGGCTTCTTGCAGGTTACCCTCAGCCTGATAAATGCTGGCCTTTTCCGCCATCACAATCAAATCGTTTGGCTTAATGTCCAGCACTCGATCATAGAGCTTTAGCGCCGCGGGGAATTGTCGAACTAGGCCGTAAGTCTCTGCCAACTCCATGAGTAACTCCACATTCCGTGGCTCTAGGGTGAGGGCTTGCTCGAAGTAGGCAACGCTTTCATCCCAGTTTCCCTCGCGTCGGGCAACTCGGCCGAGGGCATATGTGACCTCGCTGCTACTCGGTAACATCTTGCTAACGAGCCGGAACGTACTCTTGGCGAGCCCGTAATCACCCAGCACGTAATATTGATAATAACCCAAAGCGAGCAGAGTCTCAGCAGAGTCAGGCTCCAGTCTCTGCGCATTCTCCAAAGCACGCTTCGCTGTATCGCGCTGCGCGGAAGTACTCTGGAGCCCGCCGGAAAAGTAGAGATGCGCGTTCACACGAGAAAGCCGCGCCCAAGCAAGCGCAAAATTGGGATCGAGCTTCACCGCCCGCTCGAAAAAACCGGCGGATTGCCCTACGAGATCGGGAGAGTAGGCTCCGTAGGCGAGAGAGCTGCGTCCTTCAAAAGCCAGGCCACGCAGATAGGCATCGTAAGCCTCGACATTGTCAGTTGGTTTGGCAGAGATGGCTTGCTCTTCCTGACCGGTCAGTTTCGCTCGCAACTGGTCCGCGATGGCTTTAGCCACTTCACTCTCCACCGAAAAAATATCGGTCAGCTTGCAATCAAACGTATCGGCCCAAAGATGCGAATCGTTAGCTGCTTTGATCAGCTGCACGTTCACCCGTACGCCGTCGCCGCTCTTCTGCACGCTTCCTTCCAGAATATGGGCCACGCCCAGTTGCTTCGCGATCTCGGGCAGGTTTCCCGGCGCGCTCTTGTAGTGCTGTGTCGAAGTGCGCGAGATCACCTTCAGATCAGCGATCTTTGATATGCGTGTGAGGATCTCATCCTGGATGCCGCCGGCTAAGTAGGCGTTTGCTTTATCTTCACTTCGGTTTTCAAACGGAAGCACGGCAATCGATTTTTCTGCCAGCGGCTCCAATGCATATCTGCTGGCAGCTTTGGCTGCGGCAATGATTTTGTCGAAGCGCTTATCACCGCGCAAATCATCCCAGCACGGATTGAAGCGAAGATCGCCGTATGATGGGCCGGCCGGGATCTTCGCGACAATTTCGAGTTGGTCGAGCGCGCGATCGCGCTGGCCGGTCCACGCGAAAACCAACGCCAGGTTCGTGACAAGGGATGGACCGGTGTGCGAGTCCTTGGCAATCGGCATGAGATCGACCGCGCGCAGTGCCTCGCGGATCGCGTCTTCTCTTCGGCCAAGCCCAGCATCAAGCTCCGCGACTCGCCTGAAGTATTCTTCGTCCTTGGGCTTGTCGCGCCATGCCGCGTCCACGTTCTTGCGTGCAGCTGCAAACACCGCCAGCGCCTTTTGCTTATCGCCACGGGCAAGCGCAACTTCTCCGTCAGCCCAACTCTCCGGAGGTTGCCCAAAGAAGATGTCACCCGCGAACTTCGCAGGAGTAGCGGCAATCACCCGGTCCGCCGCGTCGTAATCGCGCAGGTAAAGGGCTGTGTCAAATCGGGTCTGCCAAATCAATCCAATCGGACTAAAGTCCAGCGGCACTTGCTCGAGAAGAGATTGAGCCGCGACTGGATCACCCTGCGCCAGCTTAATCTCAGCTAACCAATTCTGGATCCAAGGACCCTTAAATGTGCCGCTCGCAGCACACCTTTTAATGAGTTGTTCCCACTCGTAGTAACGGCGCAGCTCAAAATAAGTCTCCCCGAGCCAGAATGCGAACTCAGTGTTGCGTGGGTCGAGGTCGTTTGCCTTTTGAAGATTTGCCAGCGCAGAGTCCAAGTTTTGGTGCCTATCAATCCTGGCCGCGATAAAAAGCGCTTCGGGATTATTCGGCAAGTTGCGCCGAGCAATAGTCAATTCCTCACGCGCCCGGTCGAAATTGGCAGTGTTGACCGCATTTGCTGGGGAAAAACTAGCGTTGAAGTAATAGCGAGCCAACGCGAGGTGAGTCTCGCCCAAATCTGGACGCACTCGCACCGCGGCCTCCGCGGCTTTCTTTGCTAACTCCAAGTCCTTGGGATCCGAGGTCATCGCCAAATAGAGGTCGCCGTGCGTTTTCGCGAGGGCACAATATGCGAGAGCAAAATTTGGATCGCGGTGCGTAGCTTTTTCGAGCAGTTCCACTTTTCGGTTCAAGCTTTTTTCCGCGCCCTCCCAATCGCCCCAGTCAAATTCCTTGGCCCTTGTATAGTAGGCATAGGCCACCAGATCGGCAGTCGGCCGTTCCGCGATTGCGGCTTTTTCCCCAGGAGAAAGCCTGGCCTGAAGTTGGTCGGCGATTTGCTGCGCGATCTCGGTCTGAATCGCAAATACGTCTGCCACATCGCGATCGTAATGCTCCGCCCAAAGATGCGTGTCATCGCGTGCATCGATCAGCTGCGCACTCACCCGAATTCGCCCGCCCGCGCGTTGGACACTGCCCTCGACTACGTGCGAAATACCCAAATCTTTTGCGATCTCGCGCAGATTGCGTTCGGTGCCAGCTTTGTATTTCATCACGCTGGTTCGGCTGATGACTTTCAGGTCGGCAACCTTGGCGAGATCAGTGAGGATTTCGTCTTGCACGCCTCCGGCAAGAAATGCGTTTTCTTCGTCTTTGCTGAGATTTTCGAACGGCAGCACAGCGATGCTTTTCTCGGTCACTGCTGGCGCGCCCGCCGGAGAAGTGCGCCCGCCTCGCGATGCGTAAAAGAGCGAGAGGCCCACAACAATCGCCGCGATCGTTGCAACGCCAATCCATCGCGCGTTTCGTGCCGCGATGCCATCAGTTTTCTCTTTGATCGCGCGCAATTCAGACAGCATCTCTTCAGCGGTCTGATAGCGTTTAGCTGGATCTTTCCGCAAAGATCTGTCAACCACGCGTTGCAGCGCTGGAGGAACAATGGGCACGCGATGCTTCAACGGCTGCGGATCGCGATCGAATATAGCTGCCATCACATCCGCCGCTGTCTCACCTTCGAATGGGGCGCGTCCCGCGAGCATCTCGTAAAGCACGACGCCAAGACTCCAAAGATCGCTCCGTGCATCCACCTGCTGAGTCAAGGCTTGCTCAGGTGACATGTACCGCGTGGTGCCGAGCATCATACTCTGCTGCGTCGGCAATTGCTCGCCGAGCAGTGTCGTCATGCCTAACGTCTCCTGTTGCGTGAGCTTCGCGATTCCGAAATCCAGCACCTTCACGTATCCGTCCGGCCGCAGCATGATGTTCTCGGGTTTGATGTCGCGGTGCACTATGCCTGCACGATGTGCAACACAAAGCGCACTGGCGACTTGCGCCGCGATATCGACTGCCTCGTTAGGCAGAATTGGACCTTTCGTCATCCGTTCGCGTAGGGTGGTACCTTCTATGAACTCGGTCGCTACGTAGTGCGTGGAATCCACCTCTCCGATGTCGTGAATTGTGACGATGTTCGGATGATTCAAAGCCGAAGCGGTGCGTGCTTCACGTTTTAACCGCGCTAACTCCGCCTCGTTCGCCACCATCGACTCCGGCAGCAGCTTCAACGCAACCTTGCGGCCGAGCCGTTCGTCCCATGCGAGATAAACTATGCCCATCCCGCCGACCCCGGCGATGGCGTCCACTCGATAGCAGCCGAGGTTTTGACCGATCAGTGTCTCAGGGTCACCGACCAGGAGCTCAGGCGCGGCCTCGAAGGCTGGCGATTTGATGAAGTCCCCCGACTTATCGTGATATTTGAGAAGCAGCTCAATCTTGCGGCGCAGAGCATTGTCGCCGTTACAACTTCGCTCGACAAAAGCGGCTCGTGCCTCAGGAGGTTGTTCAACCGCAGCGTTGAACACATCCATGCAAGTTTGCCACCGCTCAGACTGCATCCATGTCTTCTCCACTGAGCGCAGCGAACAGCCACGCGCGCGCCGCGGTCCAGTCTCGCATCACGGTGTTGACGTGAACCTTGAGAACGTCGGCGATCTCTTCCATCGTCAAACCTCCGAAATAACGCATTTCCACAACCTTCGCTTTCCGCTGATCAGCCGCGGCAAGTTTTTCCAGTGCTTCATCGAGCGCGAGTAGCTCGGCTGCACGCGTCTGTGTCACGGCGGCGCATTCGTCGAGCGTTACTCTGATCGCGCCTCCACCGCGTTTCAGCGCATGCCGCTTGCGTGCGTGATCGACCATGATGCGGCGCATGATCTGCGCGGCGACTGCAAAAAAATGCGCGCGGTTCTCCCACTGCGTATGG
Source organism: Verrucomicrobiota bacterium (assembly GCA_046725285.1). Taxonomy (GTDB): domain Bacteria; phylum Verrucomicrobiota; class Verrucomicrobiia; order Chthoniobacterales; family UBA10450; genus Udaeobacter. The sequence continues at coordinate 1,805 of JBKOYG010000067.1, read as the reverse complement.
CTCTTGTCCGCGAGCTGAAGGTAAGCGTCATCCAGCAGGGCAGTCGTTTGCAACGTGTGGCCGGGTCGCTCCCGGCTCATGTAATGCTGCGCCAGACGTTGGAGTTCTGGTTGGATGAGCGGGATCAGTTTTTCCAATGCGTGTGGGTCTCCATCACGCCACTCGCAGAGCAGTCGGGTGACTTGTTGCTTTGGCGATGCAGGCGTCAACATGCAATGAACGCTCCCCATTATCAGTTCAGATCGCGGGACATGCCAGCCGATTTGTGATCATCTGGCATCGAGGACCGCGTCACCACAACTCTTTTCGCCGAGCATGGTGTGTTTGGCAGTGGAATTTCCGCTTTATCGGTTAGGTCACGTTGCAAAACCCGGCGAGATGCGCGGGCAGCGGAATTTGTGGCCGACAAGAAAAAACAAACCAAAAAGAAAGGAACAACAATGAATCCACTGACTCACTTCAAAAAAACACGAATCCTGCCACTGCTCATCGCACCGGTGCTTGTCGCAATCGTCACGTTCACACCCCTGCCGGCGCGTGCGACGGATGGGTGCGGTGTTACAAGCAGCAATCTTTTGGCGCCTGTGCCAGCGGGCTCCTTCGCCGACGGCCTGCTCGACTTGGTGTGCAAGGATCCACTGCGCGGTTGGGAACTCAAGACAAAAGTAAAGGGCGACTCGGACCTCTACATCACCCAACACGTGTTCGAGCCCGGAGGCCAAACTGGTTGGCACACCCATCCTGGTCCCAGTTTGATCACAGTGATATACGGAACGCTCACGGTGTACCACGACGACTGCACGTTTGAAACGTACAGTGCAGGCCAGAGCTTCACTGATATAGGCTGCGGGGACGTACACAACGTGCGCAATGAGGGGGCCGTGGAGGCGAAAGATATCGCAGTCCAAATCGTTCCACACCTCGCGCCCAGACGAGAAGACAGGGCGAACCCAGGTTGCACGCAACCGCCTCCTTGTCCCTGATTCTGAGAAAAGATTCTCAAACAGCTCGATAGCCCGCTTGCCGCCGCCGCGGCGGCGGGCTCTTGAGCAAGAGCGGGGTGCGGAGTGGCTAAGCTCGGACACAGCGTAGTGCTCGAAGCACTGATCTCGGCGGTCATAGATCGCCGCTACAGCAGGACTTCACGCCGGTGAACCGTGATCGGCGAACCATCGGCAATGAATGCTGAGCGCGGAGGCTGACTCAACGTTTCGGCGAATTGTTCGCCATAAAGGGTCGTAACGTCAGCGTTGAATTCGAAGGTGGCCGCGTTCCAGGTTTTCCAGCGCGGGTGTTCCACGCGGTATTCGCTGCAACCGTCCCGCACACAGGTGTATCCCCAGTAGTGTTCCGTAATAAACTCGGCGTGTGATCCGATAGGAATTGATTGCGGTTCACCGGATGCACTGATCTTGAGAAATTCCCATTTCTTCCTGCGTCGCCAGGAATATTCGACATTCAGGCCGCCATCGACGTGCTCGACGTTGTGCTTCATGGGGAGGGCGAAATAGCGCTCTCCGTAAAATGCACGAGCGACGAGCGCAATCGCACGGCGAGGCACAAGCTCGCGGACGAAAACTACGCCGCGTCGCCAGGTGTCAGCCGATTTTCTCCTCACATAGAAGCGCAGGTTCACCTCCTCAAAATCGCGATGCAGCGGGATCGGAAAACCGAGAAGACGGGTATCGAGAAAGAGAAATCCGACAATACTGACAAATGTCTCACCGTTTTCATAATCGATCTCGGTGCAAGCCGGAACGAGCGGTTCAACCAGAGCAGGATCGACGACGTAATTCAGCATCGCC
>JBKOYG010000064.1:0-21016 GCA_046725285.1 Verrucomicrobiota bacterium | reverse complement strand
CCGTACTTCACTTCGCATTCGCCGAGATCATGCAAGTACGGTTGCCAGTGGCGATACTCGGCCAAATCCTCGGCCACGTGCTTAGACAAAAGAATGTGCCCAGCATCGCCACAATCCAGCACCCGCTGCGCAACATTGATTCCCGAACCGGCGATGTTCGTTTTCTCATTAACATCGATGACTCGACTAATTGGACCGCTATGAACTCCCATCCGCACGCGGATGCTCGGATGATCTTGCAACACCTTGCTAATCTCCAGCGCACACTGGGCCGGTTCTTCCGGACTGTGGAAGAAAACCAGGGCCATCCCATCACCGGTCGGCACTCGGATGAGTTCATTCCTTGCTTCCGCCGCGCGAAAGCATTCAGTGCTCCTCACGATTTGCTTCAACTCTTGCAGCAATTCAATCTGCTCGTTCACGAGCAGTTTTGAATAGCCGACCACGTCGATTAGCAAGATGTGCGCGATCTCGAGCTGGAGATCGGGTGTCGGCTCAGCGGACGTATCTTGGACGTTCACCCCTTTGCAACCGTAATAACGCCCTTGCGCCTGGTCGAGGGCAAATCTCCAGTCAATCCAAGGAGACGGCTGCAGGACTTGTCTGCAACCATGGTAGCGGTTAAATCTTCGCTGCAAATGACGAATCACCCTGTAATTTCAATCGTGACGCTCGGATTCTCCATATTGGCGCTCGGAGTGTCCACAATGGCACTTGAATCAGTCAGTAAAACACCCGCGACGCGCTGCGCCTTGAGTGTAGGCGACATCATCCGACGTCACGACGGAAAAAGTTCTATCGTGAGCAAGGTTTGGTTTAATGAAAAGACCGGGCACTGGATCGCTGACGAGTCGCCACTACAAGAACTGTAAGGCGACCAGAAAACGCCAATGACATCGGAGCGGATCATTTTCACTAATGGCAACGTCTCCAGGCTGTTCTTGCTTTAGACGGTCGCAATGGCGATGACGGGCGCCGAGGTTCACGGGGGAACTTGCCTCGGCCCGGTGTCCTATGGTAAGCACGGGTAAGCTCCAGACCCGCCTCCCCCGCACCGTTACAATCCCGTCACACCCATGACAACCCAGAACCTCTCGATTTTGTTTCGGGAAGAATTGCTCCGCACATCGATTCAAAAAAGCTCTGATTTCGCGCTAGGATTTGCGCCAAGGGACGGCATGAAAAAAGTTTGTAAAATAGCGGCTCGACGGTAGAAGAAATTCGCCGAAGTAAGTGCGAGGCGCGGTTGATGACGGCTACTGGTAATCTTCTACGCAGAATTTGGCTTAGCACCCTCGCCTGACGGAACGGCCTAATGCCTTTCCGAATGCTCTTACGCGCGCACGAGAGCTAGGGCTAATGCCTAAAAAAAGAATTACTTTTATAGGCACTCAGGGCAACAGACCCTACCCCCCCGCCAGCCGTGCGAGACGTTGCGTGGTGACCCCTCTCACAAAATTTGGCATTGCGAAAGCGCCCCTCTTCTTGCGTTGCTTTCATGCTGCTCACTCGATGAAATAATATCTCGCTCCCCTAGCATTCTTGACCGCAGGTTCCGCGGACAAAATCCGAAAGTTTATCCCACGGGATTTTTGTCCTGAGCGTATAAGTTTGTGCTCCAGGCGGTGGGGGCGGTATCTTTTCGATCAGTTCCCGCTGTTTATCACCACGACGGACGAGGAACGTGCGAGGATCCGAGAGCTCGACGACAAACTGGACCCGATCGCCGCGTACCTGCGCGCGCATACCACCGCGAAGTGACGGGGCGGGGTCTCGCGCATGAAGGTCATGTCAGAAAGCGTTCCCACGATTCACGGTCGTTTTCTACGGTCTGAAAATTTTGGCTGCAAAACGGCGCAATTCCATGTAAAGCGGTGCGAGTCCTGAATGGCAGAAACGCCTACGCTTCGCGATGCTGTGCAACGCAGTGAAAACAAGCGCAAAAAATCGTTCTTAGACCTAGAAGCTGAAATTCAACAAGACGTTGCCGCTTTTGTTAGTCAAAGTCACTTTCTTAATCTGAAGGAGATTTACACCGCGAGCGACCGTCCTAGTTTTGCCCCTCGGAGTAATCATGATGTTAGCGGTCCCCATGCCGCTCGTTCTGGCCTTCTTCCTATTCGAGGCCTTTCCGTTGATTCTGACCTTCAGTGGCGTGTTCGGCGGCAATCCCTGCCCGGTGATATGAAGCGATCCATTTGGCCGGCTATGCGAAGCATTCGCGTTGAGCACGGCACTACCAGTTGCGCTGAGATCCGTCGGTCCCGGTTTACCGGTGATGTTTACGGTAAGAGTCGTGCTCGTTGTCGAAGCATTGGTCAAATCGGCGGTAAAAAGAACCACGCCGCTGGAATTAGATACCGAGACGGTAGCGATGTCGAAGGGGTTCACGTTCGCCGGAAACGGCAATTCGCTTTCGTCCCCATCATTTTCATTTTCGTTCTCGTTCTCGTTATCATTTTCGTTCTCCTCCTCGTTAGAAAACTTGATCTCGGCTTCAGTTTGACCATTCGCAATGGTGAAGGTGCCCAGCTGAACGGTGCTGCCATTGGATTTGAGCGTGACGCTCACGGTAAAGGTCCCCCCCGGAAGGCCATTCTCGTCTAGTTCTAATTCCGCTTGGGTCGCACCGTCCTCGTTGTCCGCTTGAAGTTGAAGCTCAATTGATGAACCCGCCGGCGCAGCACCGGTGGGCGTCATTTGCATCTCGATATGGAGATCCTCTGTGCCTTCGATATCGCCGCCCTGCTCGTTGTCATCAGCCTTGGCAACACTCGTGCCAAGTGAGAGGCAAAAGGCTGCTGCGAGTAGAGCGGTAATGCTAAGATTACGATTTACTTTCATATTCAATTGTTATTCAGGTTTACTTTGGGGATTGGATTTCTTGGATCTTACAGCAGTTTCCATAGGGTCGCTCCCGCCAAAAAGTGACGAGTTCGTTACCTGCCCTCGCTGACAACTCCACGCGCGCCTTTTCCTTGGGCGGCAGCTTTTCGTATTCATCGAGTGTCATTTTTCCTCGCCCCTATCCCAATTTCCGATCCGATTCGTCAAACGCAATCGCGCGCTCAAGATTGCCTTTCGAATCCGGGACGCGAATTTCACCCGTCCAAAAGCACGCGCGGGTTTTCGCATGGCCGATTGCCTGATCTTTCTGCCTGAACGCAGGCTCCACGCCCGGCTTCAAAAACTTTCCAGCCCAACGTACGTCGCTGGCGTGGCGAGTATCCGTTAGTCTATTACTTCTACCGAATCCTCTTTGTGCAGTATACCCTCTATCATGACCGCACCGTAAACACCGGCTATGCCTGCGTGAGCCTGCGCTACTTTCTTCAATATTCCTGGAGCTTTTTCTCCGGTATCAGGATCGTGATCATCACACAGCGGGGATCACGTTCAAGAATCGTGACGACCACCTTCGGTCCGATCCGAAGGGATCGCCCCACAAATTCGTTTTCGGCGAAGCCTGCACTCCTTCAGCCGTTCGTCACGTCCTTGCCGCACAGCTTCGCCGAAACATACTCGCAACACCTTCACCCCGAGATTGGCGGTCGCTCGCGCGCGCTCCTTGGCTTCACGGTCGCGAAAGCGAACGATCTTGCTTGCTTGCAGCGTCGCAAGGTCGCGATTGCTTTTCGCTTCGCCCACAAAGTCGGTGAATCGTTTGATCACCCGCTTGTAACGCGCGTGCGTGGTTTCTTCGGCTTCGATCGACTTCGCTTCAAGCCATGTGTTGCACCATGATTTGATAAACGCGCTCGGTAACGATTCCACGTTTGCCGCCGTGAACACGTCGCTGACACCTTGCGCGATCACTTCACGCGCAGCGTCCACGCTCAGCTTGCCGTTACGCGCTTTAAGTGCGGTCTTGTGCCAAGCGCGGCAAATTTCCAGCGCTTGCTTTCGGTCGCTCGTTTTCGTGGAGCGAAAAACGCGCCTGCTCGTGTTGGTTTCGGGATTCCGGATTGAAAATGCACAGAACCAGTACGGTCTGCCCGGTTGACGATGAACGCTTGCCATGCATAACTAGCCCCTCGGCTTTGTTCTAGCTCTAATGCCGGAGACCCGAACGGCTCCCAGAGCCGTTGCTACAGCTGCCAATCCTAATTCGTGCTGCTAACCGTGCTCGTGCTCGGTTCCGAATCGCCGGCTCCTCGAAGAAAAAAATGCGCGACTAGTAGAGCACAGACAATTCCCAACACTGCCGCGCACACAACATCGGACAGGTAATGCGCACCGAGATACATTCGGGAGAACCCGATCAGAATTGGGATTGGCAAGCAGGCGAGCCCGACGCGGCGACGTGCAAAAATTAGAACGCCAAAAAAGGCGGTTGACGCTACAACATGGCCGGAAGGAAACGCGTGGTATTTCGTGCTGAAACGCGGGCCACCCCAGCGCCACTCCGATGTCACGGATGGGCGAGCCCTTGGAACGGTGCGTTTGACGACGGTGCCGGTAACGCCTGCGATCGCCATCGCCAACAGCATCGACAAAAAAATCCGCATCCATTTCTTGCTGTGGCGGCGCCACGCGATTCCCAAAAGCAGCAATCCAAGCGCAAGATGCGAGGGCCAATCCCCAAACAAACTGACATTGCGCATGAAATTGCGCATTACGCGGCTTTGGTGTTGCGCGATAAAATCACGCACAGTGTCGTCGAAATGAAACGCCGCCGCGACCGCTATCGCCGCAATGACGATGCCAATCAGCCAGTAAAAAACAGCGGCGCGCTTCACAAATAAGTTCCCGTCAGTTTTAGCGGGCGCTATTTTGAGCGCGCCCTTGAAATCCGCAATACGCAATTCGGCCTTTCTGTTTTTCGGCTCGGTCGTTTTTCATCTGGCCGGCACGTGGAGCCTGCCGTTGATCGACCGTGACGAACCGCGTTTCGCCGAGGCCTCGCGGGAAATGATACAACGCGCAGATTACGTCGTTCCTTACTTCAATAATCAGCTACGACTCGACAAACCTCCCCTCACCTATTGGGCGCAAGTTGCAAGCTACCGCATCTTTGGTGAGAGCGATTTCAGCGCGCGTTTTCCATCCGCGATTGCAGCCGCGCTAATTGCTTTGGTAATCTTTGCCTGGGGTCGCCGCATTAGCGCGACCGAAGCTGGCTGCTGGGCGGCAATCATTTTCACGCTTTCCCTACAGACTTTTCTGCATGCCAAAGCTGCGGTTGCTGACGTGTGGCTCGTGTTGTTTATGACGTTGGCGCACTGGAGCGGCTATGAGCTGCTTCAACGCCCAACGCTCAACTCCGATAAATCGCGAGCAGGCGCCCAGCGTTCAACTCCGATAAATCGCGAGCAGGCGCCCAACCAAGGAGCGGCGGTCTCCAGTCCACCGTGGGCGACTTGGAGATCGCCCTTCATTATCTTTTATCTCTCGCTTGCCTTCGGTTTTTTGGCCAAAGGACCGATTGCATGGATACCGCTGCTCACTGTTGGAGCGACAATTGTCGTTAGGCGAGATTGGCAGTCGACTCGGCATTTCAAATTCCTGCGTGGAATTTTGTTGGTGTTCGCCGTCGTCGCGCTCTGGGGAATTCCGGCGCTGGTTCAAACTCACGGCCAATTCTTGGCAGTTGGAATCGGACGGCACGTCATTGGTCGTTCGCTTGCTACGATGGAAGGACATGGGGCGAATTCATTTGGGATGTATCTGTTACTCCTGCCGTTCTATTTCGTGACGATCTTTGTGAGTTTCTTTCCGTGGTCGATCAAGTTGCCGTGGTTAGTCCGCAAGTTGTGGCGAAAGCAAGCCGGGATCGCCGACCCCGGCTACAGCGAAAACAAAATCGACAATTATCTTCTCACAGGGGTCGTGATCATCTTTGTGATCTTCACACTGGTCGCAACGAAACTGCCCCATTACACTTTGCCAGCTTTTCCATTGCTCGCGCTCCTACTTGCACGGCACTGGCAAGGGGCAGCAGCCGCGAGAAATCACCGCTCCTTGTTTCGAAACGTCGCCATCGCTACTGCCTGCTTATGGATTGCAATTGCGTTAATCATCCCGCCGTTGGTTGCGCAGTTTTTCCCCGCGTATCAGCTTTTCCGGGAATCGCGCGCGTATTTGCAGCCGAACATGCAATTTGCGTCCGTCGAGTTCGAGGAACCAAGCTTGGTCTGGTATTTTCGCTCGCGCGTGCAAGGCGTTCTCACTCGACTCAACAAAAAGGACGCAGCCGATTTCATGTCCAAGCCGGGCCCGCGTTTCGTGATTGTTCCCACTTCGCTTGTCCAGACGCTTTTCCCGAATCATCCCCAAGCTTGGAGATCTTTTCCCACACGCGGCTTCAACATTGCAAAAGGTAAACAGGTTGATCTCACGCTCGTGCTGAAGCAGGAGTGATTCGTTGAAGCGTTTTCCCCTTCTGTCATGTTGAGCGAAGCGAAACATCTCTGACTAGTGGCTTGCAGAAGATGAGACTCCAGAAATAATCAGAGATTCTTCGCTCCGCTCAGAATGACAAAGGACGCATCGCCGCTTTAACGCTTCAACCTTTTTAACGAACCGATGATCACCTTTCTCAATGGCAAACTGGTGAGCGCTTTGCCTACGCATGCAATCGTCGATGTCGGCGGCATCGGCTACGAAGTTTTCATCCCGCTTTCCAGCTACGACAGGCTTCCGGAGCCGGGCCAGCCCATTCGTATTCTCACGCATCTGGCGGTTCGCGAAGACGCGCATGTGCTTTATGGCTTCATGACGTCCGCAGAGCGCGATCTTTTTCGATTGCTCGTAAACAATGTCAGCGGCATCGGGCCGAAGCTGGCGCTCGCAGTGCTTAGCGGAATGAGCGTCAATAATTTTAAAGCCGCCGTTGTGAACTCCGATGTCGCGGCAATTTCAAAAATCAGTGGGCTCGGAAAAAAAACGGCAGAGCGAATCGTTTTGGAATTGAAAGACAAGCTGGGAGTAGCGGCGGCGTGGGAAGCAGCCAGTGCAGCTCATGCGCCCACGCCGGAGCAGGAGCAGGCCAACGAGGCGGTGCTCGCGTTGATTGCACTTGGCTACAAACAGATCGATGCGCACAAAGCAGTGCGCGACCTTCAGGAGAAAGGCGAAGCGAAATCAGCGGAAGAACTGGTCAAGCTCGCGCTCAAGCGTATGGCGGCAGGCAGATAAGCAGAAACGTCGAACGCCCAACGTTCAATTCAGATGTTTGTATTCGGCGTTGGACGTTGGGCTTTGGGCGTTGGACGTTTGCTTCATGAGGCAAGTGCAAACTCAGGACGACAGGCTAGCCGCCATTCGTGCGGCCTTCCCAAAAGAAGGCCTTTTCGCGGAAAAGGACTGGCTGCTCTCGCCTGACGCATTTCCAATCGAGCAAAAATTTCTCACCGAACTGGAACAACTCGGACATCGCCTGTTTGTTTTTCAGCGCGCCTGTAATCAGCTGTATCAGCTAAGTATTAAGGGCAAGCAGCCCGAATGGGTGGCGCGCTATCTCGACGCAGGTAAACCAAAAGAACTGATTGAATTTTCGCGACGCAAAGAAATTCGTGACGATTTACCGCGAGTGATCCGGCCAGATCTCATTCTGACCCCGCAGTCGCGGGGCTACGTCATTGCCGAAATCGATTCCGTGCCAGGCGGAATCGGTCTGACCGGTTGGCTCAACCAGACTTATTCAACATTCGACAGCCAGATCATCGGCGGTGCCGACGGAATGCTGGACGGATTTCGAACTGTGCTGCCAAACGGTGGGGACATCGTCATCTCGCAAGAGGCCGCGACGTATCGGCCAGAAATGGAATGGATCGCGGCGCGATTGAATCAGAGGATGCTGGATCCTGGATACTCGATGCTGGATAAAAGCGAGAGCACGGCTTCTGCAGATCCAGTATCCAGCATCGAGTATCCAGCATCTTCGGCAGTCTGGCGTGTTGTAGCCGCCGAGAATTATGAGCCGAGGGACGGACGCGCAGTGTACCGTTTCTTCGAGTTATTCGATCTACCGAACATTCCCGGGATCGAGAATACGCTGCGAGCAAGCGCTGAAGGTCGCATTACGATCACGCCACCGATCAAACCGTATCTGGAAGAGAAAATGTGGTTCGCGCTTTTTTGGATGCAGCCGCTGCGCGAATTCTGGCGACGCGAACTGGGCGAGAAATATTTCATCAAGCTACAGGAAGTGATTCCTTACTCATGGCTTCTCGATCCAACGCCTTTGCCGCAACATGCGGTCATACCACGCTTGGAGATACAGGACTGGCGCGAGTCAGCAAAGTTTAGCCAGAAAGATCGCGATCTTCTTTTGAAAGTGAGCGGATTTTCGCCGCTCGGCTGGGGCAGCCGCGGCATCGCGCTGGGTGCAGATCTCCCGCACGCGGAATGGGAAAGGCGAATCAATCACGCACTTGAGACATTCGAATCATCGCCCACGATCATGCAACGCTTTCACAAGGGCAGCCTGTTCGATCATCGGTATTGGGGTCCGGATTCTAACGAGGTAAAGACCATGAAAGGCCGGGTGCGCCTTTGTCCTTACTTCTTTGTGGAACCGGATCGTGTAAAACTACGAGGGGTGCTTGCGACAATCGCCCCAGCCGATAAAAAATTTCTGCACGGGATGAGCGACGCGATTCTGGTGCCATCGAAAACGCAGTGATCATAGTTGGAGGGCCTTGCGCACCTTATGCGAAACGAAAAGCACTTTATCCACTCCCGTTGGGCTAGCCTCGCAGGCTCCGCGGGGGCTTTCCTGTTTTTCTGTGGCGATATGCTCTACTATGGTCACTGGGGATCGGGTGCGGACTTTCGCAACAACATGCTTTTGGTTGTTCGCTCGGCGAGTCTTACCCGCTTGTTTGTAGGCGGGCTGATTGGCCCAGTCGCAGCGTGCCTTTGCCTCATAGGATTCTGGCAAGTCCGCGAACGCATTACACCGCGTAGCCCAGTCCTAGGATGGCTGACGTTCTTGTCGGGCGGCGCAATGATGCTAGCTGGCAGCGCACTCCATGCGCTCTGGATGCCTAGAGGATTGGCATATCGCTATGCAGAACAGGCTTCTCCAGTTGAGCTCGTGGCTGCGCTGCGCGATTACTGGCAAGCCGCCTACTACATAGCTGCAGTACCGGCGTATATCTGCAGCCTGCTCCTTCTCGTTGCAGTGTTGCTCGGTCGTTCTCTCTACCCGCGCTGGATCGTGCTGGCAAACTTTGGCCTCCTGTCGCTCCTGTCGCCGCTGGCCCAGCGCGTTCCCGCGCCACTCGGTGGAATCCTCGTCGGTGGCTTTACGAACCTCTGTATAGCGACTTTCTTTCTGGTTTCTGCCTTGTCTACGTAGTGGCGGTAGCCGTCACTTACCAGACCAATCCTTCAGATTTGATCATTTTCAGCCACGCACAATTTAAAGCGTGCAAAAAGAATGATTTTGCCTCAAAAAGGAGCCATGAACATCACCAAAAACCTCGGAATGCTCTTGCTCGCCATTTACCTGATTCTTGCGGGAATCACTCTGCTGCTTCACATCACCATCCCGACGATCATAATGGGAATCTTGGCATTGGCAGCTGGCATTCTGATTCTCATTGGCAAATAGCAAAGCCTCTAATAATCACACTCCCGGTCCTCGCCTTCGGTACAGCCCTACAGACGACGGCGACTCGGCAAAACAACGCCGCGTCGATACATCTCGGGTACCTGGCTCGTTAACGCGATTCTATCTTTATAATTGAGCCGCCTGATGCCGCTCGAATAATGCCAGATGCTGTTGAATGCATTTTGAGTCGACTGGCACAATTCCCTTTATTGCTAGGGCCTGCGCTGAAGATTGTCCGCTTCCATTGCAACCTCCTCAGTTTAAGCTGTGTGAGACATGAGAAACCGCTGGGAGACGGACTGTTCAATCCCAAAAGCGTTCGGGACAGCGCGTGCAGAGGGGTTGTCGACAGTCACGCTACGCAAGGTGACATGGCGGCTGATCCCATTTCTCTTTGTGCTTTACATTATCGCCTGGCTGGACCGAGTGAATGTCGGTTTTGCGGGATTGCAAATGAATGCCGATCTCGGGTTTAGCTCGACAGTGTTTGGTTTTGGCTCGGGTATTTTCTTTCTTGGTTATTGTCTCTTTGAGATACCGAGCAACATCATCCTGGAACGAGTCGGAGCGCGGCTTTGGATCGCCCGAATCATGGTAACATGGGGCCTGGTTTCGGCGGGATTGATGTTTGTGCGCACTCCTGCGGTCTTCTACCTGCTACGATTCCTTCTTGGTGTTGCTGAAGCAGGCTTCTTCCCGGGAGTGATTTACTACTTGAGCCTGTGGTATCCCACAGCGCAACGGGCGCGAGCGATCGCGGCTTTTATGACCGCCGTCCCCGTAACCGGCTTAATAGGGGGACCGTTATCGGGAGCCTTGCTGGAGTTAGATGGCCTTTATGGGCTAGCGGGCTGGCAATGGTTGTTCTTGGTCGAAGGGTTGCCAGCCGTTGCGCTAGGTGCCAGCGTCATTTTTTACCTGAATGACCGGCCCGAAACAACCAAGTGGCTGACTCCGGAGGAACGCAACTGGCTGGTAAAAACACTAGCAAAGGAGCGAAGAGCTTGCCTGCTAAGACCAGATATTCGCGTAGCTCTGACCGATGTTACCGTCTGGAAGCTAGGGATCATCTTCCTTTTGGTCGCAGCCGGATTTTATGGGTACTCCTTCTGGGCACCGCTCGTCATAAAATCGCTTACAGGCCTTAGTAACTTCAAGGTAGGCCTGGCGCTGGGTGCGATTAGTGGGATAACAATCCTGGGCATGCTCCTTAATAGCTACCATTCCGACCGCACAGGCGAGCGAGCGATACACATAGCTGTGCCGCTGTTAGTGATGGGTGTAGGCCTAATAGGCTGCGCTCTACTGCGCCAGCCCGTGTTCGCGATTATTGCGCTCGCGCTTGTTCCACTGGGACATTGCGGGAGTTACGGTCCATTTTGGTCGATGCCGACTCAATTTCTGACCGGGCCGGCAGCGGCTGCGGGGATAGCTCTTGTGACCATGATCGCGAACGTCGGAGGATTCGCGGGACCAGCGCTCGTCGGCGTATTGAAGACACGAACTGGCACCCATACTGATGCATTTCTTTTGCTCGGCGGACTAGCGGTTATCGCTACGTTTCTCGCACTGAGAATTGGCGAAGCCCGAGCGCCGAGCAGTGAGCACCCGGCGGCGGGTTAACACGTTCGAGCGTGACCAACTTTACGTATTTCGTCGGGCCGTCCATTTCTGCCGAGTCAAGGAAATGGGAACATCAATAAACCAGCGCTGCCTTGACCGATCTACGCTCACCCTGATAAAGCCGATGCGGTGAAACGCCTCCTTTGGATTGATATCTCGAAGGCCCTGGCGATTCTCGTCGTCGCTTACTTTCATTTTTTCCGAACCTATTTTCAGTACGGCGTTCTTCCGCCAGCCGACTGGAGCAGCCTCGCAGCAGGTGCGGTAACCATCCTAAGACTAGTTTGGTTCAAAATCTCAGGACTCGGGTTTCATGCCGTCGGTGTTTTCATCATCCTGAGCGGTTGGACACTGATGCAATCGACCGTGCGCCGCGCCGAGTCAGGTGCTGTAGCGTGGGGCGCCTGGTATCACGCGCGGTTCCTGCGGCTTTATCCGATGTACTGGGTGGCACATTTGGTTTATCTTCTCTCGCCATTCGTCGCGCGGCTAGAACCCGTGGACGACCGCATCATTCTGAGTCTGCTCGGTCTGCGGTTCATCGATATTCAGACGAATTTCATGTACCTGAATGCAGCGTGGTGGTACTTCTCCATGCTGATCCAGTTTTATTTGATTTTTCCACTCCTCTTTCTGGCGGCGCGCCGCTGGGGACCATGGTGGTTTCTGGTAATCGCATGTGTCGTTGGTTTTTTCGCACGCTACCTGTTGCTTGTAATTTGGCCGCAGAATGGCTTGTGGGTATTAGGCGGTTTCGCGATCTGTCGCTTGCCTGAATTCGCCCTCGGAATTTCGCTCTCCATGTGGCACACACGATCAACCGCACGCGTCGAATGGTTCCTACTTCAGGGCGCAGGTTTGTTTCTTGGGTTGATCCTCTATCCTGCGGCGCTTCAGCTCTACGACGGTCTCTACGAGTACATCTTCGTCGATTTCGCTACCGGCACCTGTTGCATGCTCGAGATTGTGGGGATTGCTGGAATCATTTCGTTATTCAAAGGACCAGCAAGGCTTTTCGGCCTTGTTGGACTTTATTCCTACGGATTGTATCTCATTCACCAACCGTATGTCATCTGGCTTGGGCTCCGTATTCGTGAGATGCCGATCTGGGCATTTCTTCTGATCTGCGTGCCAACCCTGGCTGCGCTCAGTGCGTGGGGAATGTTCTTGGAAAAGGCCACTAACACGCTCGTGAACAAGCTCACGTCGCTGCGAAAACCAGTGCATGCCTAGAAGCCATCTCATAATGTCATTCAGAGCGAAGCGAAGAATCTCGGATCAAATAGGACGGATCCGACCAACAGAAATAGACAGAGATGTTTCGCTCCGCTCAATATGACAACGCCATTTATAAGATGAGTTCTAGACTTCCTTCTTCTGGCTCTCCTCCAATAGAACTCGAAGCTCAGCGACTGCTTCGCGATCCTTTGGCCTACCTGCTGCTTCCTTGATGCGGATGAGCGTTGGAAGATCGATGCATTTGAAGCGAACCCCGAAAGCTTCAACTTCAAACGAATGATGCAACAAATCGCTGTAGGTCTCGCCACCAATGACTTCACCAAAGAGATCCATATCGCCGAGAGCTGTCGTGAGCGTGAAGTTCAAGCCGCTGCGAATTGTTGTGGCATCCCAGGCAAATGGCACGCCCGCCGGTGCGCCACGCAGATACGGCTTGTGCGACGCAAGCGCATCGGCGAGTCGCTGAATGTTCTCGTCAGTCCGTGAATACACTAGATCGACATCGAAGGTGACACGTGCAGAACCGTGCAGAATCGCCGCCATTCCACCGATGAGGATGAAATCGACCTTTGCCCTGACCAGCGGAGGAATAATCTGCGCCAGATCAACGGCCATCGGAGTTCTGTCTCAGCTCTTTGCCGGCGCGCCGCAGCTCTTCAGCCATTTGCAGCGCACGCAAATGCTTTTCAGCGCGTTGCTCGAAAGTCAGCTTGAGATTTTCGCGCAGCAACGTGCGATCGACGTCGCGCAAGTAATCGCGAACGGCGTCGACCTTCGCAGCAGCGCTCTTCATGAGAATCAACGTAACACAACGAGGCACATATGACCACGCTCCGAAACTTCGGGCGCTAAGACCGAACACATTGCGGAGAACGAAATGGATTAGTCATGGCTCGAATTGCGGGACTAGAGAAGAAAGACGCTCCATGGCACCTGCGCTGGTTCTATGGAGTGATGCGCAAGATGTTTGGGAAAGATTTTACGCCCGCGAAAATCTAGATGCGATTACCGGCGCTCGTGTGGGGCGGTATCGCGATGAAAACCGCTCTCAGCCGCAAACGACTTGTCTCATTGCGCTACATTCAATTGGGAAAAATCCGCGCGGCTGCCCGTATTGGTTGTCCGTTCTGAGTAGACATCAATTCTGCCGTGGGCAGAAAAACCGGTCTGAGTGATGAGAAATTGCGCGCGGTTCGCGGCGACGATCGAACACCTTTTAATGACACGGAACGATTGGTGATTGAACTGGCTGACGCGCTGACCGAGACACCGTCGAATGTTTCGGACGATTTGTATGCGCGATTGCGCAATCAATTTTCCGAAGAACAACTCATGCAATTAGGCGCACAGATCGCATTCGAGAATTACCGGGCACGCTGGAATCGAATTTTTGACGTCGAAAGTGATAATCTGTATCAAGCCGGGACGCCTTCCTAGCTCTCTAGGCAGAATGGCAGAGTCAGCGCGGCGTCCATACCGACGGCGCAGGTCGCCCCGATGCTCAACTCACGAGGCCGGCTCGACTGGTCGCGCCGAGGGCGACGGCTTGACTGGGGTGACCACCGACGGCGGTTTAAGTGGAGTGAC
The DNA here is from genome assembly GCA_046725285.1 of Verrucomicrobiota bacterium. Taxonomy (GTDB): domain Bacteria; phylum Verrucomicrobiota; class Verrucomicrobiia; order Chthoniobacterales; family UBA10450; genus Udaeobacter. Next base: position 7,008 of record JBKOYG010000064.1, on the reverse strand, counting down.
CAGCGACGGAAAATCGTACGCCTTTATTTCCGTGCCCGCCTCATTTGCTGGTAGTACTCCTGTGACGCGAGCTAGGATTCCGTGGTCAATCCCGGAAGCGTCGGTGTAACGCCCACAGATAAATCCCTGCGCATTGATTCCGTTAAGCGATGTAAAGGTCGAGCCGGGATAATCAAAAGTGAAGAATTTGTTTGGCGGGACAAGGAAGAATCCATGAGTCACGCCTGACGCGTCCGAATATCTGCCCACCACCCAGTTCCTCTCGTTAAGTCCGAACAGGACGGTCCCAGTGGAGCCCGGAGGATCGATCGGGAAGTGCAACGTCCCATTGGCGTCTCGGAAGTAGCCGTGAAGGATTCCTGAGCTGTCTACGTAGTATCCAAGCACCAACTGGTTTGAATTATTGATCTGGTAAGCAAAGGTCGAGCTAGCTCCCGGGACAGTAAATGACGTTACGGCCCCGCCGAGGTTGACGAACGCCTGGAAGATTCCGTTGCCGTTAGAGAACGTGCCGACAAAGTCGCCGACATTGTTTATCCCAAACACAAGCGTGGCGAGCGCGTCGGGAATATTGTACTCTGTGAACGTGCCGCCCGACAGGAAAAACCCGTGACCGTTGTCATCGCTTCCGGCGTAGTCACCGCAGACAGTGCCTGAGTTATTGATGCCTCGTCCTTGGGTAAAATTCTCCGTATCGTTAGGTTCGACGACCGGCGCGCTAAAGTTACCATTGCTGAACCGGACAAAACCGCGCGTCACTCCGAGCGAGTCGACGTAAATGCCAACGATGTCGCCTCCGTCGTTAATCTTTTGCGGTTGGGTCGAAACTACGGTTCCCGGATATTCAAAAGTCGTGATCACTTTGATAGAGACTGAGTTCGGTGCTTGCTGAGCGAACATCCCCATCAATGGGAACGCGAATAGAACTGCCAGAATGCTGATAAATATCTGTTTTGGTTTCATGATGCTTATTGCCTCCTTAATTGAATTACCGCATTGCTAAAACGCGCATGCGTCGCACAGAAGAGCCAGTTAGCGAAATTCGACAAGGCCAGTTTGCGTGTTATCTGACTTCATTGGCGCCCATTGGTTGCTACCCGCGCTCTTTAGCGAGAACGGGAAACGGAGGCGGTACACGCGATTCGATTGTTTATTGATAATACACGTGCAAACTGAACACCAATTCGCGGAAGAAGGCGGGCGCTAGATATGTTCGATAGAAAATCGCTCCTAAATAAGAGACGGCGACGTTCAATCGTCGCATTTGAAATGATTCGACTCGACCGATCCGCGGCGGAACCACTGCACGAGCAACTATACCGGCAAATCCGCGATGAGTTGAGATTGGGCAGTTTTACCGAGGGTGCGTCTCGGCTTCCTTCCTCTCGGGCTCTGGCTGCTGACTTGGGAATCTCACGATTAACAGTCGGTCTCGCGTTCTCAAAGCTTCATGAGGAAGGTTATCTCCAATCGAAGGTGAGATCTGGAACATTCGTCGCAGATCCTCTCCCCGAAATGTTTTTGAACGCAGTCAAGCCAGCAGCGTTTCCGGCAGTCGAGCGACCACTTTGCATTTCCGATCGCGTGAAAGCAATTCCGGATAACCGTGTTCGAAAAGAGTTTGCTCTCGGCATATCCGAAGCTACAGCGGGCGTCTCGTTAATTTCCGGACATCCGGCGGTTGATGAATTTCCTATAGAAGTTTGGGAACGGCTTAGAGCACAGGTTCTCGCCAAAAAGGGAGCCGCCTTACTGCGTTATGCGTCGAATTGCGGCGACGCCGACCTGCGCAAGGCAATCGCAACCTACTTGTGCGATTTTAGAGGGGCGCATTGTCACCCGGACCAGGTTGTAATCGTCGCGGGAATGCAACAGGCGATACTGATCAGCGCTATGGCCTTGCTCAATCCGGGTGAAGCCGCATGGATTGAAGATCCAGGCTATCACATGGCCCGAAGAGCTTTCGTGTTCGCGGGCGCAGCAGTGATTCCAAGGCCTATCGACCAAGAAGGAATTGTGATCGCCCGGTCGCCCAAAAAACCGAAAATCATTTACACGACGCCTTCCCATCAATTTCCCCTCGGAGTCACGATGAGTTTCCCCCGAAGGACCGCCCTACTCGATTTTGCGCGCGCCAACGATGCTGTTGTTTTCGAAGACGATTACAACTCGGAGTTCCGTTTTACTGGTCCCCCGCTTCCATGTCTGCAGGGACTCGACAACTCAGGTCGAGTGATCTACGCGGGGACGATGAGTAAGATTCTCTACCCCTCCTTGCGTTTGGGCTATCTCGTTGTGCCAGAACAGTTGGTGGATTCGATCGCCAAGGTCCGCAGCGTGATAGATCAACATTCTCCCGCGATTGACCAGGCGACACTCGCGCGATTCATAACGGAGGGATTTTTCCTCAGCCATGTCAAACGGATGCGAAAGCTCTATGCTGATCGGAGAAAGTTCTTTATCAAAGAATTCAACAGACTGCTGGGTGAGCACTTCATTCTTCAGATCCCAGAAGCCGGATTAGACTTCATCGCTTGGCTTCGACGCGACGTAGATTTCGCGAGAGTCGCGCGAGCGCGCGCAAAGATCGGAGTCAAACCATCATCGCTATCGTTTTATTGCATTCAGGCGAAGCTCAAGCCTGCGTTCGTCTTTGGTTTCGCGGCTTGGACCCCAGCCCAGATTCGGGAAAGCCTCGTCAAGCTCGCATCGGCACTCGGGGGAAAGCGGAAATGATCGTCAACTCACCTTCACAGTTAAGCGCAAACTAATCGCTGATTCTGCTTTGCGTCGGTTCCAATTTTCCGAAAAACAGCTGATGCAACTCGGAGCGCAAATTGCGTTCGAAAATTATCGGGCACGCTGGAATCGGCTCTTCAACGTCGAGAGCGACAATCTCTATTATGGAAGTGGTGCATAAATCTGCATCCGCTGTAGCCACGGCGCTGTGCGCCGTCCCCCAAACGCACGACTCGGGAAATGCAGACGCGCCACAGGGGTGTGGCTACAACATTGCGAGATAGCTTTTAGTTTTTATTGGCCAAACCCAGCTTTGTCTTGATTTCCTTCACGAGCTCTTCCGGAGTCTGGCCTAATTCAATCGTTAGCGCATCCTCGTCCAATCCCGGTTCTTCCAAATCAGCATACTGGCTTTTTAACAACGCAGGATTCATGAAATGGCCGCGTCTGCTACGGATCTGTTTTTCAATAAACGCGTAGTCTCCGCGAAGAAATACGAGCTTCACGCGGTCGCTAACGCGCAAACGTTCCCGATACGTACGTTTCAATGCAGAGCAGGCAAGCACCGCGTCCTCTTTTGCAGCAAGAGAACGCGTGAGCTGCTCACGCAATCTATCCAGCCAGGGCCATCTGTCCTCGTCGCTTAGAGGAATCCCACGCCGCATCTTCTCGATGTTGGCGCGCTGATGAAAATCATCCGCTTCATAAAACTTCCAGCCAAGTTGTTCGGCGAGCAGTTTGCCAATCGTAGTCTTCCCCGCCCCCGAGACGCCGAAAACAATCACGATCACTGCGCACTAGTTTGCCGCCGACTCCCGATTTTCTCTATCAAGAAAGCAACGACCACAAAAAGCGTATAGAAAATCCAGACGCCCATGGCAGTGGCCTTATCGGACAACGGCGTGCGTGGTACGTACGTATCGCCTATTTGGACAACAACTAAAGCGACTCCAAAGACGATCACAGCTGTTTTGTGAGCTGTGGATAACACATTTCGCTCCAGGTAAAGCATGATCCCGCCCGCAAGCAGTGCAATTTCCAACGCGAACTCCGGATCGCGATAATTCCACAAGCCAAAACCAACTTTCCATTTGTTATCGTAGATTGGCAGATCGCGAGGATGCGCGACGAGATCGAGGATCCAGTGAGAGAAAACAGCCAGGCCCACAACCAAGGCGGCAGACTTTTTGTAGGCGTAGCCGAGCCAACCGCAGAGTGGCTTGAAACCGATCGCTGCTGCAACGCTCCAAAGAATCGCTGTGATCAGACTATGCGAATACGGATGGAAATACGAGTCAAGCATGCTGCCGGCCGTGAAGCCTTCAATCACCCGCAGCTTCTCAATCCCAAGCAACACAAGAGTCGCCCAGATGTAATCGAGAAACTGGACAGCAATAAACAAAACCCAGAGCGGAATCTTGTTCTTCTCACTCTTAGCTGGAAAAGCAACGCTGTAATGGCCGACAAACATCCCTGTTTCTGATTTCTAGAACCCACCATAATTCTGTCATGTCGAGCGAAGTCGAGACATCTCTCGCTGTTGATTCAACGGCGGCGCAGTAGAAACAGTTAGAGATTCGTCGACTCCGCTCGGAATAACAGTTGTGGCGTTTAGGAATGGCGTTCTAGGGCCTACCTACCTGCCGTAGGTCGATCTTACGCCGTGAGCGCACCGTTCTCGCCGTAGATAAGGCTCGTTCACACTCGAAACCTGACCGCGGGTTGGGATTCGCTGCGTTCAAGTTTATCGCTCTAACTCATCGCCAGTCTCACCGGCAAGCGCCGCGGGCCCCAATGGCCGTGTTATTCTTCGAATCGCCCGGCGATTTCATAACCGCAAGATCGGCATCGGCCGTGTTCAAGATTTCATTGGCCCAGCTCGTACCAGTCGCGCTCGATCAGCAACTCGCCGTCACCGGGACACCACGTGCTGCCGCCTTCGCCATTCAGCGCTCGGGGAATGGGACACGCTCACTACCCCGCTTGTGGGCTGGCAGCATGCCAGCGTCGACCAACTCTTCAAGGCGTCCGCTGGTGCGCGACACAACCTGCCAGCGGCCTTCACGCTTAACCCAAACGTCGATAAGAAATCCGGAGCCGGCAAAAGGTTTTTCTCCAAAGGTCCCCTCCCAGGTAAACGTTGACGTTACGACGGCCAAATTGCCGTAAACTTTGGCGTCTTTGGAAGTGTACTTGAGCGTGTACCGAATTCGTTTCAAAAGGTCGTCTAGCCACGTTTCCCTGGGCACCGGCGGGTGGAGCCCGCCTTGAAATCGCAGCGCGAACTCTGGCGCCATGAGCTGCTGCAATTTGGCTTCGTCTCGCTGCATGGCTGCCTGCATCCATTCTTCGCTCAATCGCAGTACCTCCTGCTCTTCGCTGGCCGGTTGCGGAGGCGCCTCCGCGTGCAGGGTAAAATAGGGTATGCCAGCCAAGAATAACAATAGAGGAAGACCGAATCTTAGGAGCGTCACTGCTATTTGCATATGCGCGAATCTCCTTTCGCGCTCAACTCAGGCGGCTGTCTTACCTTGTATGCGAGATCGTCCAGCGACTCAAGCCCGAATTGTGCACTGAATTTTCCCTGAAAGTGGAAGGTCGTGCCCACGTGAGAGCGTGACGTGCGAAATCGAAATCAGATAGGCCAGACGGCCGTCGCTGTTACACGGCTCCTGCGAGCCTCACCGGCAAGCGGCGTGCGCCCCAATCGCCACGTTGTTTCTCGAATCGCCCGGCGATTTCGTAGCCGCAAGATTCGCATCGACCATCTTGAAGATTCCATTCGCCCAGCTCGTACCAATCGCGCTCGATTAGTAACTCACCGCAGCCCGGACACCGTGTGCTCCCGCCTTGCCGATCGTGCACGTTGCCGGTGTAAACGTAGTGCAATCCTTTTGAGCGCGCGATCTCTCGCGCGCGAGTGAGCGTCGCGGACGGTGTGTGCGGTCTGTCCATCATTTTGAAATCGGGATGAAACGCGGTGAAGTGCCATGGCACATCGGGCCCGAGATTCTCCATGAACCATTCGGACGCGCGATGAAGCTCCGCGTCGCTGTCGTTCTCGTCGGGAATCAACAGCGTGGTGACTTCGAACCAGACGTTCGTTTCGTGTCGCAAATATTTCAGCGTGTCGAGAACCGGATTGAGCTGGGCAAAACAAAGCCGATGATAAAATGCATCGGTGAATGCTTTAAGGTCGACATTTGCCGCGTCCATGTGCCGGTAAAATTCAGGGCGTGCATCATCAGTGATATAACCGGCTGTTACCGCGACTGCCTTGATTCCGCGCTCGCGACAGGCTTGGGCCACGTCGATCGCGTACTCGGCAAAAATCACCGGATCATTGTAAGTAAACGCAACCGACCGGCACCCGAGTCGCTCCGCAACGAGTGCGATATGTTCCGGCGACGCGGCATCGGCGAGCTTGTCCCATTCACGCGCTTTGGAGATGTCCCAGTTCTGACAAAACCGGCAACCAAGATTGCATCCCGCCGTTCCAAATGAGAGGACGCTCGTTCCAGGCAGAAAATGATTCAGCGGTTTCTTTTCAATCGGATCGACGCAAAACCCGCTGCTCCGCCCATAGGTGGTTAACACCATCCGATCGCCAACTCGTTGCCTAACGAAACAAAACCCGCGCTGTCCGTCATTCAGCTTGCAAAACCGCGGACAAAGGCGGCACTCGATGCGGCCGTCTGGAAGCATCATCCACCAGCGTCCCGGGTAATCGGATTGCGTCAGCTCTGCGACCATTTGCCGGCAATATCGCTCAAGAACTCAGGAATGCAGACAAGGAAAAACGATGGAATTTACAGCATCTCAAAGAAGCGGCTCGCGAATCTTTTCCACAGATTCCATCGGTCGATTTGGACGGATTCAAAGAAAATGAATCAGCGAGAATCTGCGAAAATCTGTGGTTCTAACTAATCCTAACTCCCGCGACACCTTCGTCGGCAACAGCGAAAGCATGTGCAGGTTCAAACTCAAACGACGATTCTGGTCCGCGCCGTCGTTGAAAAAGCGCTTTGAGAAACCTGTTCGATTTCTCAGCTGCGAAATATCACGACTCAAATCTCAACGCATTTTCTAAGGACGCTATGAACCTTTGAAAACCCGGCACATCGCAAACGAGCCTAAACGACGAAGAAGGTGCGTTTACGTACGAAGCCTTTCATTTCGAAATCGCCCAACCGCCGCGACGGAACTAAGCCTTCGAGTTTGCTGCTCGCGGCATCGCTAAGTCCACATGCCTCACCGAGCGCGGCTGCC
>JBKOYG010000026.1:0-41845 GCA_046725285.1 Verrucomicrobiota bacterium | reverse complement strand
GTCGTCCATCTGCTTCATGCCGGCTTCATTCACGCCCCAATCCTTGCCGCCCGGCTCACCCACCATCGCCATGTACTTGTCCGACAGTACGGTCGTGACGTGCATGCGCGCCGGGTTGTACCAGACGAAGAAGGGCTTGTTGGTCTTCTTGGGGTCGTTGCGATCGAGGAAGTCGATCACCTTCGCCGAGATCTCCTCGTCCACCGTCTTGGAGCGCTCCAGGGTGAGCGGGCCCTCGTCCTTGCAGGTCTGGTTCTTGGCCGTGCCGTCGGAGGATGTGCACGAGATGACAGGGCGCGGCGGGGTCAGGCAAGGCGTGGTCTTGGGGTCCACCGCTCCGGGAACCTCGGGCAGGCCGGGGATCGCGGTGTTCTTGCAGGGCGGCGCAAAAGTCTGCAAGGTCGGTGTCTTGTTGATGTCCGGGAAGCTCACACCCTGCATCGCGTCCAGGTGATACAGGTAACCCCAGAACTCGTGAAAGCCGTGCGCCGTCGGCAGCGCGTCGGTGTGGTCGCCGAGGTGGTTCTTCCCGAACTCGCCGGTGTTGTAGCCGAGATCGCGCAGAAACCATGCGAGCGCCGGGGTGCCGGGTCGCAGGTAGGTCGGGCTGCCCGGGAGCTGCGGGGGAATCATGCCCGTGCGCAGCGGATTCATGCCCGTGAAGAAGGCGTTGCGCCCGGCGGTGCAACTCTGCTCAGCGTAATAGGTCATGAATTTCGCGCCTTCGTTCGCAATCCGGTCGATGTTTGGCGTTTCCCCGACCATCAGGCCCTGATGATAGCAACGCGGCTGCATTATGCCGATATCATCGCCCATGATGAACAGGATATTGGGTTTCTTGTCTTGCGCCTGGGCCGGAACGACCGCGCCGAAAAGCGCAGCCGTGGCCACAAGCAGCGACAAGCCGTTATGAATTAAGTTTCTTTTCATTTTGGGTTTCTTGTTATTTGGTTCTGGGTTTGTTCTCATGATTCTTCTCCGATTCGTACTGGCTATGTCTATTTTCTGAGGCGAAGTTATCAATCCTAGGATGGCGCTCGACTATTGGCTCGGGTGGTCCTTGCTCATCTCCCGCACCTGATCGAGCACTTGTTCGAGGTTGTAGCTCGCCGCCAACTGGAGCGGCGGGAAGTCGATGTAGGACATGAGTTCCTTCTGCCACAGGAGCTGGCCGATGGGCAGGAGGTTCCAGTCATACAAGTACGCCGTGCTCGGCGCGGCCAGGGCTCCGCCGGCCGCCAGCGCGCCCTTCTGTTCTGCCCCGACGTTATTCTCGAACGGATCGCGCATGATGTTCTGGATCTGAGTCCAGTGGAAGGTCGTCGCCGGATTAAGTGCAGCGAGGCCGGTCGAGCCCATCATGGTGTAGTAGAACTTCCAGTTCTTGTAGCGCACCGCTGAGGGCTCGCGACCCTGATAGTAGAAGAAGTACTCGCGATTCGACTTTTCCGACTTTCCGGTGACGTAGTCAATCTGGTTGAACCCATCGAGCTTGGTCTTCACGATGCCTTTATACTTGCCCGCCATGATCTGCTTGTTCAGTTCCTCGCCTTTGGGGCCGCCGGCGATTTCCACGAACGTGGGCACCCAGTCCAGCGAGGAGAACATTTCCTTGAAGACCGTGCCCGGCTTGATGACGCCCGGCCAGCGGATGACGCACGGAGCGCGCATGCCGCCCTCCCAGGTCGACAGCTTCCCGGCTTTGAACGGGGTGACGCCGCCGTCCGGGAAGGTTTGAACCTCAGCACCATTGTCGGTGGTGAAGACGACGATGGTGTTGTCGAGTTGGCCCATGTCTTCGAGCTTCTTGAGGACGAGGCCGATGTTGTCGTCCATCTGCTTCATGCCGGCTTCATTGATACCCCAATCCTTGCCGCCTTTGGTGCCCATCATGTCCAGATACTTCTGCGACAGCACGGTCGTGATGTGCATGCGGGCCGGGTTGTACCAGACGAAGAAGGGCTTGTTAGTCTTCTTGGGATCATTGCGGTCGAGGAAGTCAATCACATGGGAGGAGATTTCCTCGTCCACCGTTTTCGAGCGCTCGAGTGTGAGCGGACCTTCATCCTTGCCCGTCTGGTTTTTGGCCGTGCCGTCGGAGGACTTCATCCAAAGGATAGGGCGCGGCGGGGTCATGCATGTGCCGGTTTTCGGGTCAACACCGCCCGGGGGATTCGGGACTCCGGGGATCGGAATCGTTGTGCACGGCGGCACAACGGCCTGATCGGTGGGGCTGCTGTTGATGTCCGGGAAGCTCACCTGCTGCATCGCATCCAGGTGATAGAGGTACCCCCAAAACTCCTGGAAGCCGTGCGCAGTCGGCAGGGAATCGGGATGGTCGCCCAGATGGTTCTTGCCGAACTCGCCGGTCGTGTAGCCGAGATCCAACAGGAACTTGGCGAGCGCCGGGGTACCGGGGCGCAGATACGAAATGGCGCCCGGCAACTGCGGCAAGACCATGCCCGCGCGGTACGGATGCATTCCGGTGAAGAAGGCCGTACGCCCGGCCGTGCAGCTCGACTCGGCGTAGTAGTGCATGAACATGCCACCTTCCTTCGCAATCCGGTCGATGTTCGGTGTTTCCCCGACCATCAGGCCGCGATGATAGCAGCTCGGCTGCATCCAGCCGATGTCATCTCCCATGATGAACAGGATATTGGGTTTCTTGTCTTGCGCCTGGGCTGAAGCGACGGCGCTAAAAAGCGCAGTCGTGGCTATAAGCAGCGACAAGCCGTTATGGATTATGTTTCGTTTCATTTTTGTTTGCTGTTGTTATTTAGGTTTGGATGTGTGGAGGGATGCTTGAATCAAGTGGTGACTCATGAAATTTACGGAATCTTGCACGTCTAAAATCGCCGTACCCCTAGTCCCATTCCCATCGGTCCCCAGCCCATTCCCCACCCGCCCCAGGCACCCCAGTTCATGGCTGCGTCCTGGTACATTTCAGCGGTCTCGAGATTCTCGTTCGCAATGTTATTTGCGGCTCGGAGTTGCTGGTACGCCTGGTACTCCTGCGGTCCACCGACATAGGCCTGGTTATGTGCCGCGTCCGGGAAAATGTAGTACGTTCTCCCTTGCCTGTTGATCATGGCCACTTTGCCCGGCGGAAGGTTTTGGAGCTTTTGTTGCTGCGCAGCCGTTTTTGGCGTGATCGTTTTGAAGCCGGAGGCCACCAGCATGCTCTCTTTGTTCTGGGTGCTGCTTGTTGTGGCGCAGCCGACCGTCAACGCTAACAGAGCTATGACGCTGATTATGTTGAATGAGCTTCGTATCTGTTTCATGATTCTTGGTTCGTTCCAGATTGCTTTGTTTTTGATTTGCCATCGACGGCCACTCGCAAGCACGCACGCCACCGATTTGTCCTTGGATCCGTCTGAACTAATGCCATCGAACACCCATTTTTGCCCACGCGCGTCTTGCCGAACAGTTGGACTTTGGTCGTACTAGGCCTTGCCCGAGAGTGCTGTGACTTCCAATGACACGCAGAAATGTCTTGCCGAGAAAAATGCCGCGCGGCGCATTCTGGAATGGCCCGAACCGCAGCAACAGCGTGTCTGTTTAGCGCCAAAGGCGCAACATTCAGCGACAGCCTGGGGCAGCGCCCCAGGATTCGTGGAACCCCAAAACAACGTCAGCGCTGAAAGCGCGATTCACTTCTGTCTGGGATTGAGAAACCACCTGCTGAACTGACTCCCCCGAAAGTTTTCGGAGTTGCTTGTCTGACAATCGGATTCCCGGGGCGATGCCCCAGGTTCGCCACGGCGAATCCGTCCTCTGGCGGACTAACATGAGATAGCGCCTTTGGCGCTGATCAAATAGGGCACATTCAGAGTCCTCGTCAGATGCGAGGCAACATGAGCAGTTGCAAAAGTGGCAGGCAAAGCAACAGGCAGGCAAGAATCATAAAAACGACCCGCACAGCCTTGAAACGAAAACGTTGCCCAATCGCCGTGATTAAAAGCACGGTAGCCAGCAGAACCGTGATCCGCACATACTGATCTCCGGTCTCTCCGGATTTTGTACCCTGGTCGGCTACCTCAGCAGCTTGTTTATTCAAACCAAGAAACTGCTCGTGCTTGGCGTTGTGATACTCGGGCATGAAGATCGGGCCGGGTGGCGCTTGCGCGTTGTTGAAAGGATCGGTGCTCGACCACGCCGTAAATGCGGGGCGGTATTCGTCACGAAAGCGCCGCTCGAAGAACTCCGCCGCCTGTGCCTTGCCATCCAGCTTCGCGGCAAGCCAACTATTGAAGGTATCACTGTCGTAGATCCGCTCCTGTCCTGCCAGGGTGGCAAGACCTTCAGCAGTAACTCGGAGCCGACTCGCTTCGGCGTATTGTTCCGCGCGGGTTCCAGCCCATTTTGCTGCCTGATAACCGCTCCATGCCGTGGCCACGGCAACCAGGGCGAGTATCACCGCTTCGATAATTTCAATCGTTTCAAAACGGGACTGAGAAGGAGAAATGTTCTCGCGCACTTGGTTTAGTTTTCTAATCACATAGCCCACCGGTCCCACCGACTCTAGCATAAGCAAACTTTCTGCACGGAAATTAAGCCTAACTACTGAGAGCCGCCCGGCATCAGGTGTTCGTCGATCCGTCTTGAGCTCGACGGAATCAAATGTCCGTCCTGATCGAAGCTAAGCAGGATGACCCAATTGTAGACCGCACCGGGCCATTTGCCATTCGGCAGAAAGGTTTTGGGGGTTGCTCCCAGTGCATTGATCAGAGCCGGAATGTATGGGTGACGCCAACAGATCAGAATCACTTTTCCCTGATGGTTTGCACGCAAGTCAGCCGCCAGGTCAGCCGACTGATTGTTGCCAAAACGCGTATCGATTTTCAATTTTGCCGCCTTCGCAAACGGGTCCACTGTTAGACGCGGCCGGTGGCTTTGCTTGGAGTCTTTAGCGGCAAAAATGACAGCTGGTTCCAGGTGTCTGGAATCGACAGCGAATTTTAGGAAGTAATTCTTGTATGCTTCAGCCCGCTCATGGCCGCGCGGTGCGAGATCACGGCCCATGCCGCCATCTTCTGCGTGGCGAATAATCAGCACGACAGCATTCTTTGGCCCCTCTTGTCCATGCGCTACCACTACTAGCGCAAAGGCAAAAAGGATGCTGGTGACTAGGTGCCTGTACATCAAGATAACGGACGGTATAGGTGCGCGGGGCCGTAGGTAAAGCGCGCTTACACCACGTCAACAGCGATCTTGGAGACGTGGTTCTTCCGCAGCCTCGCTCGCACTTCTGCTTCCAATTGCCTCGGGTCGACTCCTGTCGGTATATAGAGGAGGAACACCATCTGTCCCTTGTCCTCATAGAGCGCGGAACTTTGCAGCCGACACTTATGGGACACGAGCAACGATTGCACCGTGCCAAACACCGGCTTCGGATCCTCTCCGTCGTCGAGTCGGATCCTAACTCGACAGCTCGAGTGCGAATCCAGCCAGAAAATGAGTAGCCAGCTGAAGCCGGTAACGAAGACCGCCATCGCCCATGATCCCATGCCACACGCCAGCCCGACTACCACAACCATGATTGCTTTCCCGGTAAGTTTCGGATTATCGAGCAGGGTCCGAAATCGCAATAGCGCGCCGATACCGAAGATGACAAACGCGAGCGTCTGGCTGGTTCCGCTCAGTTCAGCGACCACCGCACCAACTACACCGAGGAGAATGAGCGCTTTGCGTTCCTCGAGGTCGGCAAGCGGATCCATGAGCGAGGCACGACACGGATGCCACGCGATTGCCCATGCACAGCCTACTGCCAGGCTAAGGCTCAGGAAGAGTCGCAGAATGAATTCCGGATGCCCGAACTGTCCGACACTGTTTTGGATCGAGACTCACGAGTTGCCCTTGGGATCTACGCCGCCTGTGTTCCCCATCTTAGCCAGCTCTTCCGCTGGATTGGCCCCGAATACTGTCGACGCCAATACACTGAGAAAAGCGATCACAAGTACTACGCTGACGGTACGCAGCGCCTGTCTAAGATGACGATTAGAGCAAAAAAGATGTGCCGGCATTGGTTATGGGTTCTTTACCAACCTCAAATTCTCTCCCGACCAGGCTGCTGTGTAGGAGTAGGTCTGCCCAGCTTGTACAGTCACCGTCTTTCGCCCCGGACCAGCACCGGTGCGATTCGGGTCAACCCGGACGGTAAGGCGGTGCTGGCCTGCCGGTAAGTAGCCATCGTAATTTTGGCCCTCTGTAAAGCTTCCCACATCCTTGCCATCAACAGATACGACGAGGCTGAGATCGGTCCCAAAATTTGCGACCCGGTAAATGAGCACATGACCTGAATTCGGCGGCGCCGCAGCGCCAGGCCCGGTCGCGCACCCGGCGGAGATCAGGCAAGCGCACGCCAGACTGAGAATGTTAATGATTGGACCATATCTTTTCACGCTTAGAGCTCCTCTCGTTTTGTGCGCGCCATGATGCCCTTTTCCGATTCGCCCTGTCAACAAAACTTTAGGGCAATAAAAAAGCGAGCGATAAGCTTCAAAAGTGCTGAGGGTCACCGAGTTGTGACATCGGCCTGTTTTTGGCGGGCCCTTGAACACGATCGCGCCAGAAGCAGCGTCAGGACCACATGCAGCACAACTGCCGGCCAAAGGAGAAGTCCGACCGATTCCCCGCGAATACCAACGTAAGCGAGATACAAGGTGACCAACGCGCTGTAGGTCAACATGCCATAGAGCGCTGTCCAATTTGGCCAGCAGGAGATTCCTAATCCGAGAAGGGCGATGCCAGTTACACGAGCCATTGAAATGGAAATACCAGTAAGTCCCTGGCCAAACAACAACCACGTGACGAGCGACGGAACGATCAGTAATCCCAAGCCAGTGACTGCCTCACCGGCGGCTGCGAATCCCAGCATCTTTTTCATCTAGTTCACTTCAATTTCAAAAGGCGGCGATCCGCTGAATCATCCAGAAAGCTGCAACGCTGCCGATGCCGTACGGCGCCACGCGCCAGGTCCATGCCGGTTGTGGTACGGCCGCGCGTCGAATGAGGAATCGACCCAGCGCCATAACACTCAGGACCGCCGCGATGAAGACGAGCTGACCGATCTCAACGCCAACATTGAAGAAGAGCAACGCGACCGGAATTGCTGTCTGGGGCAGACCGACCGCGTTCAACGCGCCTGCGAAACCGAATCCGTGTAACAGACCAAATGTGAAGGCGACTATCCAAGGCCACTGCTCCGTCCAACCCTGTCGGCCCTGGCGCGCATGAACAATCTCGCAGGCGACGAAAACAATGCTTAAAGCAATAGCAGCTTCGATCGGCTGTTGAGGAACCCGCACGAAACCAAGCGTCGCGCCCGCAAGCGTGATGCTGTGCGCGACGGTAAAGGCAGTCACCGTAGCTATAAGACGACGCGTGCCTTTTACCAGGATCATCAGCCCGAGGATAAAGAGCAGGTGATCAATGCCGCCCCAGATATGTTCGATGCCCAGGCGTAAGTATGCGCCCGCAACGTGGAGCTTCGAGGGCGCAGCGGCTGGCTCGAAAAACGGCTGCGATGGATGAACTAGCGTGGTCGATTCCCGACCATCGAGGGTTTTCATACGCACGAGCACATCAGTGATCGTGGCCTGGAGGCCGACAAACTCGATGCGCTTGCCGGCCAGACCCTTCGGTCCGGCGTCAATCCACCGCCGTTCGACGAAAGAATCCGCCAGCTCCTGTACGCTCGGATCAATCCGATTCCGCGCGTCGTGAGGAAGCTTCAACACCACTGGAAGGCGCATGCCCACGAGAACCGGCGTGCGCCACAATACGCTGAATTGGTTAGCAGCCGTCTCCTTAATCTCCAGATACGCTGGCCGCGCTTCATGCGCCCGCACTGTGGGAACGGCGAGCAAGCTCACTAGCAGGAAAATAACAACAAGCCAGAGGCGGCGTTGCTTCGAAGCCATCTCATAAACACGCACGCCCTGTAGCCACGGCAAAGCCTGCCCGCCGTGGCGGGTGCGCCGTCCTGAACATGCGGCTTCGAAGGCGCAGACGCCCCATCCGCCACTGGACGGATTCGCCGTGGCGAACAGGGGCGTGGCTACAGCACTTATCAGATGGCTTCTAGAACCACTCATAGCCCTTCTCCCGAGGTAGTGGGAATCTCTTGCTTGGGAGGAGGTGCCGGCGCGCTTGCAGTTTGCTTGTCGGGAGGAGCAGGCAGAAGCACGGTATATTTTGAACGCAAGCCCTTATAGGCCTTTTCCCGAGCCTGGGCTTTCTGTTCACCCAGCCACGCGGTTTTCACCTCTGACTCGACTTCCTCGAAAGCCGGTATTCGGCCGGGAATAACAGTATCGACAAACACCAGATGCCAGCCGTAGCCGGACTCAATCGGTCCCTCCCACGAGCCAGGCTTTAGCTTCTCAAGAGCCACTGCAAATTGCGGCCCGAATTCTTTTGCAATCGCGCTGGGTGTGCGATCGCCGTAGTAGTCCTGGAACATGAACCTGTCTGCCATCGATGGAATCTGCGGCGAGTCTTCAGGTTGTCCGGCGATTCTAGCCAGCGTCTGCGCGGCATCATCGTGAGCATTCCTGCCCCGCTTATCGGGAGAAAAGTAGATGTGCCGGAAGCTATAGCGGCTTGGCAGGGCGAATTTGTCGGTATTTTTCTGAAACCAGGCTTTCAGCTCTGCAGTCGAGGGCTCGTGCGCTGCGGCAACGTCCTCGGCGAGAAACTGCATTTTCTGCGCCATGCGCCGCTTGACGATGGTGTCGTCCTTGTCCAGGCCCATGGCCAGGCCCTCACGACACAGGACCGCTTCCCTAATTTTGTCTTCTACCATGGCCTGAAATTCCTGTGGAGTTGGCGGACGATGCCACTGTGATTCAAAGTAGGCCGTCATCGTGCGAAGCTCGTCGAGTGAAAGGACAATCTGCCGGGGCGACTCAATCCCGATCCGCCCGCGGTTGGTGTAGGCATAGACACCAAAGAGTAACAACCCTATGAGCAGGAAGTGCAGAAGAGGTTCGCGCAACCAACGCTTCACGGTAGAAAGAGAGCGGCGCAGGCGGGAGTGTCGCGTCGTGGGCTGCGCCCCATTCATTACCGGCAGTTCGTTCACCAGAAGTCCCGAACTAGACTTAAAAAGCAACATTGTCCAGACCCTTCCCAGGGGATCTTTTTAATCCAAGCCCTGCACCTTCTACCTGAAGTCGGCCGCTGCCTTCTGCATGATGCTGGCCGCTGCCTTCTCCGCATCAGTCTCCACCTTCTTCAGGTCGGTCCCTACCTTCTCCACGGCCTGGCTAGCCATCTTCTCAATCAACTTCTGCCGGTGCTCGTCACGAATCGCCTGGAACTTCTGCTGTTGCTCCGGATTCAGGAGCGGCGTGATCTTGCTATCCACTGAGTCGGCGATCTGCTTCAACTGCTCTATTTTCTGCAATGGTTTGAGAGAGGTCTTCTTTTTCAAAGCTTCCAGTTGAGGCGCCGTCTGCTTCAGGATGGGGACAATCTGCTGTTTCTGTTGTTCTGTTAGACCCAGCTCAATCGAGAACTGGTCGATCATTGCCGTAAGCGGATTGACACAAAACTGCGGCGTCGGAATGATCTCGTAGTTCGCATAGCCGAATTCGTTGCTGCGTGCGCCGTAATAAGTGTCACCCAGTTTGTAAATCGCGACCGAAAAGGGATCCTGGGAAATGGTGGTCACGAGTCTGCCGCCTTCAATCTTGTACGGCGTGGTGGTTCCCTGGTAGCCGTCGCGCACGAGGTTGCCCACGCTGCTCGGGGTGTTGGCACTCTCGCCGACGTGCCAGACGATGCCCTGTCCTTCTTTCGTGTAGGCGACGCTGAACTCCTCGCCCGACACGTTATTGCGTACCCAGAAGGCCTTACCAACGATGAGCGCCTTCAGTTGAGCATCACCCAACTGTGTCGCGCTTTTCTTCTTGAGGTCGGCTACGGTCATACCTGCCGTCGCATTTTTGCGCGCTTCGGCGCTCGGCGTGTACCAGATGGGCGAGCTCCAGGCGCGTTCCTGACCGGTGAGAGGCACGACATCGGGCGGTGGAATCCCTGCCTTCACAGCCTGGATGAGAGTCCAGCGCGGGGTGGGAATTTCCAGCACGCGCGCGTAGTAGAACGCGTGCAGACTGGAATCAAACTCGGGATCGGTCCACACGGTCTTGAGTTCCGTCGAGCCGACGCTGTTGGTGTAGGTGGCTTTCTCCAGGTCCACGGTGCTCTGGATCGCCGGGACCCTGCCCGACCACTTATCCGCCTTGCGGTCGCCGGCCCAGGCCACGTCGAAAATCTTTTCGAAGCTCTGACCGTTCTCGGTCCAGCCTTTGATGATCTGGATGCGATCAAGATTACCGGAGGTCGGATCTTTCACCGCCCAGACAACAAAGGTCGGAGCCACACCCGGCCCCGTGCCCGTCATCGCAGGCAGGTCGGCGCCCATGGGAACGCCATTGGCATAGGACTGATGCACCCAATCTTGCGCGTCCAGAATGTTCTTGTTGTAGTTCCATCCGCCAAAAAAGCGGACTTTAATATGTGGACCGCTGACGCCGAAGGTTTCCTTGCGATACATCGCGTCCCAGATGGAGGCGCGGGTGTTTTCCTCGGCCCATACACCAGTTAGTCCGCCGGGGTTCATCAGGCGTATATCCATGGTGCCTCCTGCCAAGACTCCTGCCAGGCGGTGTTCAACCGTCCCGTCTATCGCACCGTGACCGCCATAGTAATTGTCCTGTCGATAAGGGCTGCCCGTGTTGTGTGAGTCCGAGCCGCCCGCCATGCCAAACTTGTAGGGGTTGTAGCCCCTGATATCCTGCATGGTGATGCCGTCTTTTAGCGCCTGGCGGCCATAGCTGCCGTGAATTCGATCGATGCGACCACTGTCCGTCGGTAAACCCAGAAGGGCGCTGTACATCTCATAATTCGCGAACTCGTCGTTAGGCGAGAGCAAGGGGTGGGTCTCAGAGGCACCCTTGATCTGCTTGATCTCGACTAGCCGCTCGTTGCGGTCACGCGAAGCTGCCCACGCTGCGTCGATCGGGCGTCCGTAGCTGTCCACATCAATTGGATACATCCAGCCGGAGCTCAAATTGGCATTGTGGGAGATGGCCAGCAGCTCATTGCCTGCCTTGCGCTGGGCGTCCATCCACTTCCAAAGATCCTCCGGGTGCCAGGAGTCGAGCGCGCTGAACGGCTGTTCCGGCACGTTCCTGCACTCGCGGAAGAAGATGTTACGGTGCAGGTTTATATTGTTGTTCTGGGAGGTGTACTCGTAGGAGCAAAAAGCGGTGAATTTACCCGGATGGTTGTTCTCGTCGGCGATCTTTACATTTTCCTTCCAGATGCTGCCTGCCACTTGGGGGCTCATCAGAGCCTTGATCGGCGGCTTGCTGGCGAGCGAGAGTAGATACAGGAAGACCTTCTGCTGCTCCTCTGAGCTGTTTGGGTCCTTCATGATCAACGGCTGCGCCTCCGGAATCTTGCTCACCGCCGAACCGGGAGTGTTGGCCTCTTTGGTGACGCCGACGTACTCCGAGTGGTCGGTCACCCCCATGAAATCCATCGGGGTATCGATCTTGATGTCGTAGCCAAGCGGGTGCTTGATAGTCTGGCCCTGCGCATACTTAAGCGCCTCGTCCGGGCCGGTGATGCGGTTGCCGAAGATCCAGGCGTCCACCGACCAACTGGTATGGATGTGCTCCTCGCCGAAGTAGGCGTTGCGGTCGGGATTTTTCTCCTGCGCCGCAAGCGAACTCGCCGCAGCGACAAGAACGCAGGTGAGAATACTGTTGAAAAAGATACGTCTTAGTGTTTTCATTGGTGTCACTCTGGTTTGATGTTACTCATCCAAGTCATCGAATTAAGCACAATCTTGTCGGGCCTCCGCTAATTTGCATATAGGACTTTAGGGCTACATCCTCTCGAGTCGGTAAGTTTGGATCGCATCCAGAAAGACGCGGCCTGTGCGTTTCGAGCGAATGCCACGGTTTCCATACCGGCGACACGGGCTGCGCACAGAGAGGAAAGCCAATCCTGGTTACTACCGCCGCAGGCCAACCCCGCGAGCACCGGCTCCTACTCCGTGAAAACCGGGACCAACACCGCCGCCCACGCCAATCCAATCAATGAACAAGGCAGTTGCCCCACCGGCCTTGGGCATCGTGCCATTGATCAGCTTGTAGTTGTAGAGCAAGTCCTTCCCATCAATGACCGGATGACTGATCTTAACCACGGCAAGCGTGTTCTCGTGGCGCCCCGACTCATAGACCGAAAGCGTGGCGTTGGGTGGGTCGCTGCCGAAATTGTCCGGGCCTTCGCCCGCTTTCCATTCGTCCATATAGGCAGGCATCGTGAGATGCCCGGCGATGCGCACCGGCCGATCCGAGAAGTACAGCGTCTGTTTGCCGACGTTGACAAGGCGCAAAGTCTCGCCGTCCGCTTTGAAATCATCGGCGGTCTGCACAAACATTAACTGGATCTTATTCTCGTCGACCTTCTTCGGTTCATCGGCTCCTGCCAATGGCAGACCCGTAAGCATGAGTGCGCCGGTAAGCGCGATGAGTTTGTTTAAGTTATGGTAAGTTTTCATAGTTTTCTTCTCTAGTTTTAGGTCTTGTATCGTTAGTTATAGCTTAAAATTGCTGGAACCGTTGGCACATAGGTCGCAGGTGTTTTCCAAGTCATCCCGCTACTCGCTGGTCTTGTTGTTGCGTTGTGCCGCTTCCAGTTTCTTGATGTCTTCAGGCGACAGCTGAGGACGGTCGACCTTCACCGTAATCTTGCTGAACTTGCCAGTGAAGGTGAATGGACATTGATAGTCTTGATCGTTTACCGGCGTGCCGGTGTCGGAGCCGATGTCGAAACTCTCGTCCCATTGCAGGATCAGCGGCAGCGTGTGGTCCATCTTTTGGGTAGCGACTTCCTTGCCGTCCACCTTGAGGACGCCGGTACCGCTGCGGCCGATGCCGCTCATGTTGTTGAACGCCAGGGTGCCCGCGCCGAGACCGTCATACTTGAAGTCGAACTCGACGGTATGCTTGCCGGGCGCGAGCGCATCTGGGGCTTGCCACTTGATGCGCTTCAAGTCCACCAAGTCCGAGGTGAACACGGGCTTGCCCTTGAGCACGTAGAACCCCCAACCGCCGAACCGTCCTCCAGAGGTCACCAGCATACCTTCGGCCCCGCCTTCCGGCACTTCGATCTCGGCGGTGATGGTGTACGAGCAGTTCAGCAACAGCGCTGAGTCGCCTTGCGGCAGGCCGGTCATCGGCTTGGTGTACGTGAACACCGTCCGTCCAGCCGTGATGTTGGGTCGTGGCGCGACAAGACGAGTCGCCACGCTGGCATCGAGCGGCAGCACCTCATACTTCTTCGCCTCCGTCAGGAATAGCTCTTTCAACTCTTTTAGCTTTCCGGGATTGGCTGCCGCCATGTCGTCGGCCTGTGTCCAGTCCTTGGCCAGGTCGTACAGTTCCCAAGTCACGTTATTGAGTGGATCCTGGTTAACCGATCCGGCCACATCCCAAGGTGGACGGATAACCTTGGTGCTGGCCATCCAGCCTTCGTGATAGATTGCGTGGTCGCCCATCATTTCGAAGTATTGCGTCTTGTGCCGGGAGGGGGTGTTGGTGTTGGCTGCGTCGAACGTGTAGGCGAAACTGGTGCCTTCGATCGGGGCCTGCTTGATCCCGTCCACTGTCTCGGGCGCGTGGATGCCGGTCACTTCGAGAAGGGTCGGCACGACATCAATCATGTGATGGAACTGATTGCGGATGCCGCCGAGGTCTTTGATGTGACCGGGCCACGACACGCACATGCCCTGGCGAACACCGCCGAGGTGCGACGCGATCTGCTTAGTCCAACTATACGGCGTGTCGAAGGCCCATGCCCAGCCCACGGCCATGTGGTTATAGGTGCGGTCGGTGCCCCAGACATCGTAGAAATACTTCAACTGATCCTCGACCGGGACCTGGACGCCATTGAACATAGCGACTTCGTTCGGCGTGCCGATCAACTGGCCTTCGGCACTGGTCCCGTTGTCGCCGTTGATATAAATGATCAGCGTGTTATCGAGCTTGCCCATGTCTTCGACCGCCTGGATGACGCGGCCAATCTCGTGGTCGGTGTAGGCCACATAGGCGGCGAAAACCTCGACCTGGCGGATGAACATTTTCTTTTCGTCTGCCGTGAGCTGGTCCCAGTCCTTGAGCAAATCCTTCGGCCAGGGTGTCATCTTTGCGTCCTGCGGGATGACGCCGAGTTTGTTTTCGTTGGCGAAGAGGGTATCGCGAAGCTTGTTCCAGCCGTCGTCAAAGAGGTGCATGTTGTGGATCTTGTCCACCCATTCCTTCGTTGGATGATGCGGCGCGTGCGTGCCACCGGGCACGTAGTAACAGAAGAACGGTTTGCTCGGATCGATCTGATTGATTGTGTTCAACCACTCGATCGCGTCGTCGGCCATTGCGGTGGTGAGGTTCCAGGTGCCAGGCGGCTTGCCCACGTACGGATAGATTTGCGTCGTGTTGCGAAAGAGGTTTGGCTCCCATTGGCTCGTATCGCCGCCAACGAACCCGTAGAAATATTCGAAACCCATGCCGAGAGGCCACTGATCGAACGGCCCGGCCTGGCTGGCGGTAAAGACCGGCGTGTTGTGGTCCTTCCCGAACCACGAGGTGGCAAAGCCGTTGTCCAACAGGATCCGTCCGATTGTCGCCTTGTCCTTCGGGATAACGCTGTTGTAACCCGGGAAGCCCGTGGATTGTTCCGAGATCACGCCGAAGCCGGCGGAGTGATGGTTCCGACCAGTGATGAGGGCAGCGCGCGTCGGCGAACAAAGCGCCGTGGAATGAAACTGCGTATACTTCAACCCCGCTTTCGCAATGCGATCCATTGCCGGTGTTGGGATGACGCCGCCGTAAGTGCTCGGCACGCCGAAGCCCGAATCGTCGGTCATGATCAGCAGAATATTGGGTGCCTGCTTCGGCGGAACAACACGTGGCGCCCACCAAGCTTTCGACTGGGCGGCGTTGTCCTTGATCACACCCCCAAATTTCGGGTCGGGTGCTGGGAGTTGTTTTCCGCTGATGGTTGTCGTCGCGCCTGCGGTGCCAGGCGTGCCGGTGGTTTGCATTTGTGCTCTTGCGGAAGGCGCAACCGCCATGACGGCGGCAGCTAGCATCCCGCCAAGGAGGATCTGTCTTGCTGATTTCATTGATGTTAATCCGGTTTGATGTTGCTCATCTACCCGTTCGGGTAAGCGCAATTCTGTCATGCCGTCGATGATTTGCCTATAGGACTTTAGGGCTATCCTGGCGATCGGCGCCGATTCGGCTTGACTTGTTGTGGGACATGACCACGATGGCGCCACGAAATCAGGAGAAACGAAAATATGAAAAAACGTATCTATCTTTTAACCGCAGCTCTGTGCTGCGGCACATTTGTATTGCTGGCATCGACATCGAACGCTCAAAAAGCAGGCGCAATTTCAAAGCCTGAAGCAATAGCGCAGCAGCTTAACCTCACGCCAGACCAAAAGGTCAAAATCCTGCCTATTCTGCGCGACGAGGCACCGAAGGTGCAAGCAATCAAAAACGACAACTCGCTGTCAAAGATTCAAAAAATGCAACAAATCAAAGCTATTCATCAGCAGACTGATCCACAAATGAAGGCGATTCTTACGCCTGCTCAGTACGAAAAACTAAAGACAATTCGTCAGCAAGCGATCCGGGACGCCACTCAGAGCCGTTCTCCGAGCTAACGAATCTCCGATCTACCACCAGTCACCTGGCTTCAGCGACTAACAGATAGCACCGCAGCCGACTACAATAATCCTATTTAGCGATCGCTGCCGTTACATTTACGGCTTGGGTTAATACGGCCCCGGCCCTCCCATTGGGCCAAATGACCCAAAGCCTGCGCCCCAGCCGCCCCATAGACTCCACTGCATCTCCGCATCCTGGTACATCTCGGCGCTTTCCAGATTCTCCTTTGCAAACTTGTTGTCAGCACGGAGTTGTTGGTATTGCCGGTACTGCTTAGGTCCTCCGACATAGGCCTGGTTGTGGACAGGATCCGGGAAGATGTAATAGGTTTTCCCGGCTTTTTGCACCATGGTGACTTTGCCGGGCAGAAGGTTTTGAAGCTTTTGTTGCTGGGCTGTCGTCTTAGGCGTGATCACCTTAAAGCCGGATGCTACAAGCATGCTCTCCCTGTTTTGGGTGCTGGTCTGTGTGGTTGCACAGCCGAATAACAGAGCTGTGCATACAGCTCCGATGCTGGCCATGAAGGTACATTTAGCTAGTTTCATAAGTTGTAGTCTGATTGCTGATAATAGTATTCCCAACGAATACTAGAAGGTAATTCCGGTAGTGATCTGTGGACCGTGCAGGACCACGTCGAAAAGGAGATCATCGTTCTCGTAGTCAACGCCAAGCGCCCGGTAACCGATCTCCGTAAAGATGGAACGAGTAAGGTTGATACCGATTACGCCCTCGACCTGCCACATCAAGTCGGCACCAACTCCGAAGCCTCCGATCTCGCCACGGACGGCGGTGTAAAAGGCTTTGTTAAAGTTGTAGCGGCCACGCAAGCCGACATAGGGATCGAAAAAATCATCGTCTCGCGCGATAGTTTGATCAAACTTCGTGTCCAAGGTAGCTGCGAGCTGGTGCACGATCTGCGCCTCGGCAGCGCTAACAATTCGATTGACCGCCGCGCGACGAGCGGCACCTCTCAGGTGGAGTGCATCTATCCGTATCCGCAAAGCGGTTTTTTTCGCCTGGATAAAATCTTCAACTATTCTTGCGACATCTTCTCGAATGCGGCCCCCGAGCGGACCGATTGGAATATTTGGTCTACTCTGCTGGCGCTCCAACGCGTTGCCAATCCGGCTGATAATGTCTGCTTGGATCGTGCTTCTGAGCTCGGCAAGAAATTCGCTGTTGGAAATGTCCTGATCCAACCGACTACGCAAATCGTCGGCGATGTTGTTGACGAATCGTTGGCTCGCTTGCTGAATCGCGACCGGGTCGGAATGTAGTTCGAGTTGTTCGTAGATGTTCGTGTAGTGCGTGCCAGCAGCGAAATCGAGTGACCATCGCGGCTGGTTGATGAACCGCCAGCTTAAGGCACCGTCAACGTAAGTTAGGTCCATTGTTTCATGGATATTGTTGATCAGTCCGTTTATCTGTGCGACGTCCGAAAGACCCATGTAGATCAGCTCGCCGTATATTCCGAACGGACCTTTTTGTGCCTCGACCCGCCCCGCCAAAATCGCGTCAAAATGCTGCAGAACTTCGGTGACGGGGACGTCGATGTCTGCGTTAACCCCGCGGATCCCGATTGTGCCGTTCGTGCTCGCCAGCCAACCGGGCACTGCGATGGTAAACTGCCACGATTCGCCCTGTGTAATCGTTGGCGGTGGAGCTTCTTTTGGCGCCAGTTCTACCGTACCTGCTCTCAGGTTGCCGATCATTGCGAGCAGTGCGCCTGCAAAGAAGAACAATTTAATTTTCACGACTCGATTTTATTGCAGCCGAAACCAGAGCCAAGAAAATTAATCGGTCATTAGTCCCTCATGATCTTGGAGCCTTGGAGGCCAAGACCGGCCATAAGGCCCTGCTGATCGAAGGTGAAAGCGTAAATGCCGCTATGCAGAGTGTCGGTCGTGAAGCTCCGGGCCATACCCTTGTCCACAATGACAACGCTCGGGCCAGTGCCAATCTCCCAGCCGTGTGTATTGTTTACCCAATTCACGGCGTCCTGGTTCATCAGGAAGAGGGCGTAACCGTACTTCTGAACGCCGGCCTGCAAGCCATATGAAGCGGCTACGGTTCGGTAGCGACCCCTGGGCTGTCCATGCACGAAAAGGATTCCCTTGCCGCCTTGAGCGCCAAAGATGAAACCGGCTTTCACCACGTCCGGAAACACAAGAACGGCGACTGCTCTCGATTTGCATTTGGCGGCCGCCGGATTCTGGGCCACGAGCTGCTGCAAAGCTGCGCGCGATTGGCTGATTAGATCGTCGGCAGCTGCCGTCTTAGCCGTCGATATTGTGACAATGCCTAACATCAAGGTAACAAGGATGGGTTTAATTGGTTTCATTAGTGTTAGTGGTGTTAGTGGTGTTCGTTGTGGTTGATCTGAGGGCAATCTCGTTGTGGCCGCTTTGATGTGTCTATAGGACTTTAGGGCTATAGCAGCATCGTCCTGACGGAAGTGATTCAAAAAAATCGACCTCCCGATGAAAGGAGGCCGATTGACTTAACCAGTAGAGAAAATTGAGCGTTACCTCTAGAAATGGACTCGGACACCGGCGCCTACCAAATGCTGGCCCAAATCGCGACTTTGGTTAGTATTGATTTGGGTGCTCGTATAATCGAGGTAGTGATATTCGATAAAGGTGCTGAACTTCGGAGTCCAATAGTAGTCTGAGCCGGCAATAATCTGCCACGCGAGGTCCGCGTGACTTCGCCCTCCGCCAGTGTTGATTGGGACTCTACCGGTTGTAGGATCTACGACCTCAGTGCCAGCAGATTCGGCATAATAGATGCCGACTCCGGCGCCGGCATACGGCTGGAATCTTCCAAAGGCAAATCTCAAGATGAAGTTCCCCATAAACGCGCCCGAATTGATCCACGTAGTCACGTTTCGCTGTGCCAGCACGTCACCAAAGGGATCCCTCAACGTGAAGTTAGCGCCACCCCGAAAGCCATTGTAAAAGAAGTCTCCCTCAACCGTCGGACGCACTACGCCCGTGAGGAAAACGTAACCGAGTTTGACGCCGCCGAAAAATCCGACATCATTTTTTGGGTCCACTTCGAGACTGTCTCCGAAAAAAGGTGAATTCGGATTATCGTCCGTAAAGGTTCGCGTCCCTCCGCGGTTTTGATAAACATTCGCCCCCATGTCAATCGCGCCGTAGAACCCGAGCCCGTAAAGTTCGGGCGGCGGCGGAGGGGCGACCTGCTTGTAGACCTCCTGGCCCGCTTGGACCGAAACGGTTGCAAGTCCGAACAGGAGTAATGGTAGAATAGAAAACTTTTTCATAATTGATCCGGCCTATAGGTGATGAATGCTGATTGCGTCAATTCGTTTCTTAAGTTTTTTTGATTGGCAGCCATTATTCGGCAACAGCCGTTTGCTCGTCTATAGGACTTTGGTCGTACGTCGAAAGGGCCACATCATCGACAGCGCGCGCGGTGCAAATGGGATCGGTGGCTGGCGAGAGCGCACTCGTTAGGGGTTCCTCAGCGCCGGGTCGATCGTTCATGAAACCAGGAGCAACGTCTTCAAGTGGCGCGTCATTGCGCCAGTCATTGTTATCTATTGCGAAGGGATCCGGACTCAGGACCTCGGAAGTTTTCCGTGCTTGGGGTGTCGAAAATCGCGGGGGCCCGAATCGGTTTTTGGGGCCGATAATCCCACTGCGGTGAGATTCGCGGCACGTTCTCCTCGATGAAAGCGCTTGGGGCTTCCTTGACCTCACTTTGATTGAGGAAAATAGCTACGGCTACGCCGAGGCAGAGGAGGATGCCGGCAACGCCAAACACCGCGATCATCAATAACCAGAAATGATTTTTCAGAAGGTAACTTCCGGCTACACCAGCAAAAAAAGCGATCGCGACCAACGAACCGAGGCGTGGCGCACCCGGTTTCCGCGTTAGCAACGCACCCGGGCCGTATTTTGGAAACGAGATTTTCATGTCGCGGAAGCGAGTGCCAGCCGAATGGCAGTGAGCAATTCCTCATCGTCAAAAGGCTTGAGGAAAAAGGCCGAAGCCCCAGCGTTCAACGCGGTGGAACGAACGCGTGGGTCATCTTTTCCGGTGAAGATGATCACCCGCGTTGAAGGCGACAGTTCGTGGAGCCGCGATTGAACCTCCAGGCCATTCATTAATGGCATCCAAACATCCAGCAGCGCCACAGGAACGCGGTGGATTTTGGCGTACTCCAGGAATTCCTCGGGATTGCTAAACTGTTGCGCTTGCCAACCCGCAGCCGTTAGCAATCGGGCGACTGCCTTCAGTACGGACGGATCGTCATCGAGCAGGCAGATAACATCTGTGTTTGGGTTAGCCAAAGTGACTAAGATTACACTCGCCTTTCGCCGAACGAATATTAGACCTTAGTCTTATGTCGCAACTCAGGAGCGATGCCCGCTTTTTCGCCCAAACGCATAAGGTCCGTGACGTCCATGCACAATCCGATGTAGTCAGCGAGGGTTTTCTGAGCGTCGTCGCGCGCCACACTGTTACCCGCTATCCAACGATATTCGCCACCGTGACATCGCTGCAAATCGTCCGGATGCACGCCTTCAGCCCAGCGATTCCTATTTCCTTCCCCATCGAGCGGGCAGTAAAATCAAGGCAGCCTTCGTTGAAGAAAAGTCGATATCGGGCGCGCAGTTCCATGACATTCGTTCGCTCATGAGACGTTGACTCTAGCGGGTAAGCAGCTTGCTGGTGCGTAATACCAAACGCGGACTTTAAGGCCTGAGCGGAACAAATCTACCTTTTACCCCTCCTATGAAGCCAGGGAGCGAGGACAATAGAAGCTAGAAGGACTAGCTCAGCTACAAAGGTGGATGTGTCGAAGGTCATTTATCTCGCGTAATTACGAGAGCCCAGGCTCCTAAGTAGGTGGATCCCCAGACAACCCAAGAAGTAGATAACTAGTACTAGAACATGTTCCATAAGTCTCTACCTTACTGTTTGAGGGCGCGATGAATAGCAGCGATAGACTCGTTGGATCCCGTTCGCGTTAAAGTGTACGGCCGTTCCAGAAGGCGCGACTCGTAAGAAAGTGTGGCGCCTGGGGGCTCCGACAATGGGCTCGGCGGAATCGTCGCGCAGCTTTGGCGCCATCGGCGCGCGCCACGGCCAAGTGAGGGCACTCCGAATGGCGGCACGCATCCGTTCGCGGTGCGCATGGCTCCGGGCCAACTGGAATACTTTGTAGCGCTGGCGTTGCAGCAACACGGCCAGCAGTCCGCTTTGTGTAAGGGTCGGGGTTGATTTTGTCATAAGGTAGTTTCCTTTTGTTTTTCTCGCCGGAGCATTAATTTTCGCAGGTCTCGCGCTCTCTGCCTTTGAGGACCTTGGTCCAGTGAGGGAGCCGCAAACATCCAACGTCGGATGCGGCTAAGCGATTATGAGCTCCTACCTTGATCAAACGCGTCGTGTCAGGCGCATGGCCGAGCGCGCGATGAACCATCTCGAGAAATTGTTCGGCATCGAAAGGCTTAATCAAAAAAGCGGCTATGCCGATTTGCATGGCGGTGATGCGCGCGGCGCTATCTTCGCGCCCTGTAATCACGATCACATGCGTCTGCGGCGACATAGCGCATAGCCGCGCCAGGACCTCCAAGCCGCTCATTTCTTCCATCCAAATGTCCAGCACGACGAGCGGGACGTCGTGTGACGCAACATAGGCAATGAAATCCTTACCTTTATTAAACGGACGCACGGTGAATCCATCTGAGACGAGTAAACGACCGGTTGATCTGAGTACCATAGGATCATCATCCACTAAGCAAACAATCCCCGAGGCACACTTTTCACTGGGTGTCATGCGCGTTTGCGCGACCGACCCATTTTCAATGTGGGAGGTAGCTTTCATGCCGCACATTAACCCCCGACAAGTCGGCAGGATAGTGGACCTTAGTCTTATGGGCTATAAGATGCGCACGAGATCACCACAGAGGCGACACCGAGCTTTTGCATGACGCTGCCGCGATGAACTTTAATTGTCTGCTCGACAGTGTGCAGTTCCGCCCCGATCTGTTCGTTCAACATGGCGCTGATCACCAGTTTGTATTACTCGAACTCCCGTGGCGTTAACAAATTAGGAAGCTCGCCGGCCATGGTTCTTTTCGCGCTCCGCCGCCGTTGCTCGGCAGAGCCGAAGCAGCGCAATTTAATCGAACCGACGTCCCAAAGATTCAAGTCTTTTGCCCACGCGGATGATGACGTGACCGAGCATCAGGATTGCCAGCAAAAGGTATATTTTTTGCCGACATTGCTAACTTGTTAGCCACGTCACAAGCCAGGCTCCAAGAAATCCCAGTATCAATCCCGTTAATGGGCTGGAGATGGCGAACCAGAACGGAATTGCCTCCCGTAAGGGATGCAAATCAAGCCCACGCATGCCAGGGGGTCCGGAAGTTTTTTCATTGGGTGTCGTGCGCATTTGCACGGCCGCCTCATTTTCAATGTGGGATGTAGCGATCATGCCGCACATTAGCCCCCCGACAGGTCCGCAGGGTAGTGGACCTTAGTCTTATGCGGGCTTGCGGGCCGACGAGACGCCAGCCTGCTGCGAAATGCGAACCAAATCAGCCACGGAGGTGACACCGAGCTTTTGCATGACGCGGCCACGATGGACTTTCACTGTTTTTTCCGCCGTGCCGAGTTCTCCGGCGATCTGCTTGTTTAACATACCCGTGATAACAAGCTGCATTACTTCGAACTCGCGGGGCGTCAATAAATCAAGAAGACGCCGAGCTTCGTTCTTTTCCGCACTGCGCCGCCGCTGCTCCGCGGATCGAATTAGTGCGCGCTCGATGCATTGAAGCAACTCGTTATCTCGAAACGGCTTGGAGAGAAAATCCACTGCGCCCGCTTTCATCGCCTGAGCACACATCGAGATGTCACCATGGCCGGTGATGAAGACAAGTTGCTCTTCGCGGCCGTGCTGGATGAGCGTTTCCTGTAGATCCATCCCGTTGAGGCTCGGCATCCGCACATCGACAATCACGCATGCCGGTCCAGGGTGTTGTTCACGCGCGAGAAAATCGGATGCCGACTCAAAAATTTCGCTTTCGTACCCGGCAGAGCGAAGGAGTCGCTTCAGGCCCTTGCGTACGGACGCATCGTCGTCGATCGCAAAAACCAAACTTTTTGGAGGAATTCTCACAAAACTGCGCCGCTTGCCGGAAGAGTAAACTGGAATCGCGCTCCGCCGCCCTCTGCATTTTCAGCCGCGATTGTACCGCCAAGTGATTCAACGATTGAACGCACAATTGCGAGCCCCATGCCTAGTCCCTTGGCCTTCGTCGTAAAGAATTGTTCGAACACCCGCTCGCGTGCTTCCTCGGGAATACCAACACCGTAGTCGCGCACGCTCGCACGAACTGTGTTCTCACCATTGCGCTCGGTAGCGATTGCGACTTTGCGACGCGCAGCAGGTGTGTCGCGCATGGCATCAAAGGCATTGATAATAAGATTGAGCAGGACTTGCTGGAGCTGGATTGGATCAGCTTCAACCGTTGGCAAATCTGGATCCAGGAAGGTACCCAACTCGCAGGAGTGAAGCATTGCATTCGGTCTTACCATCTGCACCACATTCAATACAAGATCGTTCAGATTCACCTGCTGCCGGGCCGGGGCGCGTTTTTTTACCATGCTCTGGATACCGCGAATCACCTCGCCTGCGCGACGTCCATCCGCGCTGATATCTGCAAGCAGCTCGCGGATCTCTTTTAGATCTACGTCGCCCCGATCAATAAAGCGCTGCCCAGCCGCCGCGTTGCTAACAATTCCCGAAAGCGGCTGGTTTAATTCATG
Source organism: Verrucomicrobiota bacterium (assembly GCA_046725285.1). GTDB lineage: Bacteria > Verrucomicrobiota > Verrucomicrobiia > Chthoniobacterales > UBA10450 > Udaeobacter. The sequence goes on along the minus strand of JBKOYG010000026.1, from coordinate 18,293 downwards.
GGCAATCGAGGCCGCCAGTTCGCCCATCGCAGCTACTCGGCTGAGATGACCGATTTCTTCACGGTGCCGCAGCGCTTCTGCTTCAACCAGTTTGCGCGCAGTGATATCCACGACTGTGGTCAGTACAGCGGTGCCATCCGGGGTTTGAATGGGGTTTAGTCCGATCTCAACTGGAAATTCACTGCCGTCCTTTCGCTGAGCAAATAATTCCCGGCCACCGCCCATCGCCCGAGTCGTTGGCGCAGCGAGGAATTTCGCACGATGAGTCGGATGCCGACTGGCGAATCGCTCCGGTACCAGGATCTCTACAGATTTTCCGACAAGCTCGTCGCGCTGATAACCAAACAGCTTTTCAACCTGAGAGTTCACCAGGATGATATGGCCCTCCTCGTTCACCAAGACGACACCGCTCAGCGAAGATTCCGTCGCGAGACGGAACAGATCATCCACGTCTTTTTGCGCCGTCACATCCATTGAAACGCCCCGGAACCGCATGTTTTTGCCCTCCGGCGTCTTGATGCAGCGTCCACGGGCTGTTGCCCAACGCAGACGACCGTCAGGAAGCATGAATCGAAACTCGGAGGCGAAATCCTCGCCGCTGTTGATTGCAGCTTTAAGTGCCTGTCGAACTCGATCGCGATCATCGATATGCAATCGGGAGATGAAGCTTTCCATTGTTCCCTTTTCGGAAACCGGCCGACCGGGAAGTTCACGATGCGTTCCCGTTGTCCAAACCTCATCTTTGCTTAGGTCCCACTCCCACACTGCCAGATTGGCGGCTTCCGCCGCGAGACTCATCCGCTCCTCGCTCTCGCGCAGAGCCTGCTCTTTGTTTATTAATTCGGTGACGTCTACACATGAACCAATATACCCAGTGAAGGTCCCTTGAGTGTCATAGCGAGCCACGCCCTGATCCGAGACCCAACGATACTCGCCATCGTGACGCCTCAGCCGGTATTGCATGACAAACGGCTTACGTGCATCGAATGCCTCCGTGTAAATCTTGAGACATCTTTGCAGGTCGTCTCGATGCACGCCTTCCGCCCAGCCATTTCCCATCTCCTGCTCCAGACTGCGACCTGTAAATTCCAACCACGGTTTGTTGAAGAAAGTGCAGAGTTTGTCTACGCCGGACATCCAGATAAGGACCGGGGCCGCGTCGGCGACGATCCGAAAACGTTCCTCGCTTTCACGCTGTGCCTGTTCTCCCAGCTTGCGCCGGCTGATATCGAGCGAAACGCCGCGCATCCGGGCTGGCTTGCCCTCGTCATTGAACTCGACGCGCCCGTGCGTGGCCAACCAGCGTATTTGCCCATTCGGTAGGAGCACCCGGTGCTGAGCTTCATATTCCACGCCGGTGTTCAAAGAGTTTTCTAGCGCCTTGCGCATCGAGGCGCGATCGTCAGGGTGTATCGCGTTTCGAAAGCGGTCGATATCGGGCTTCTCCGACGGCGCGAAGCCAAAGAGGGCTCGCTCTTGTTCAGAAACCCAGATCTCATCGCGCACGATGTCCCACACCCAGATCCCGAGGTTGGCAGCCCTCGCCGCCAGATCCATTCGCCGCTGCGTCTCGCGCAATTCAGACTCGCTTGCTTGCAAACGCCGCGTGATCCGCGCTGCATGGAGGACGTCGTAGCTCAACTCATAGGCCATCGTCGCGACGATCCCGAGATAGAACAAGCTTGCCGTCAGCGGCATGGAGACAATTCCCCATGTTATTACGACCGCTTGCGCAGTCGACACGACAACGAACAACAAAATGCTGCCTCCAACAACGACTGCCTGCCGTCGGTCGCCCCGGCGCCACACGACAATTGTGGCGTCCGCCACGAAGATCACCAGCAATAACAAGCTTGATTGGGCGATCAGCATCCAGGGATTCGCCACGCCCGCTGCAACCGAAACCGATTCTCCGAGGAATGGCATGCCACGAATAGCAGTGATCTCCCGAAAGTTGATATTCGGAGAGAAAGTGAAATTGAGGATTAGCGAAAGCGTCCGAACACCGACGATTGTCCACGCGAGCCACCGCCGCCCGGCCCGCAAATAGAGACGCACGAACCCAACGAGCGACACGATGATCACCCATGCCGCGACATGCATCCAGCGCACCACCAGGCCAAACTGTTCGGGTGTTTGCGCCCGCATCAACGCCAGCTCCAGTCCCGCAAAGATAGCCACGGCGACTGCCAAGACTGAAAACACCAGGCTCGCTCGCGCCGTTTTATCCTTCCGCCAGACGACAATATGCATTAGCGCCAGCGTCAGACACGCGCCGGCACCCATCGACCAGATGACAGCCACCCAGCTCATAACATCAGCGTCATTAGGATGAAGTAAGCTGAATAGGGAAAAGTTGTAACAAAACTGTAACAATCGGGCCGATGCTCTTTTGCGACCCGCGGCAATCGACCAGATGCCCGATGACCCAGCTCACGAGCAAGTCGCCAGCACGCTGTGTATGGCAGCGAGAAATTCGGTGTCGTCGAAAGGCTTCATGAAGAACGCTTCGACGCTGGCTTTTATCTTCGAGGCTGGTCCGTTAAAATCCTCGCGTCCCGTAATCAGAATCACACGAGATTTAGGCCACCGCTTACGCAGATGAGATCGCACTTCCAATCCACTCATCTCCGGCATGTGAATATCAAGGACAGCAAGTGGTACTTTGTTCGATGCGGCGTATGCAAGAAACGCTTTCCCGCCGCTGAAAGTATGGGCTGCGATTCCGGCCGAACTGAGCAAACGCTTGAGAGCTTTCAGGACAGACGGGTCGTCATCAACTACACAAACGATGTTGGCTGTATTTGGTTCTTGTGTTCCCATCACGTAGCTCGATGTTCACGGCGCTATCACAACGGCGTTTTTTGCGGCTTATCAGTAAACCGCGTGTCCTCTGTCATCTGGTTGGATTGAACTGATGCGTACGACAATAGTTGCGGGCTGAATCTATGTGGCATCGAAGGATGGAACCGGTGCCGACTGCGAAAGGCCAGTAGCCTGCGCTTCCAGCGAGCCAGCGCGTCACGACGGCAAATTGTTGGGCGTTTGCGTATTCGGCACTTTACTTTTTCTCGCTTTGACTCGGCGCATCGCGAACTGCGCCGATGAATTTTTCGTCGTCGAACGGTTTCATGAAAAACGCGACCGGGCCGATGGCCATTGCCGTGGCACGAGCCGCCAGATCCTCCCGCGCGGTAATGACGATCACGCGCGTTTTGGGTGAAATAGCGCAAAGACGGGCCAGCACCTCCAAGCCGGTCACCTGATCCATCCAGATGTCGGTCACCACCACCGGTACGTGTTGAGTACTGGCGTGAGTTAAAAAATCTTCAGCTCTGTTAAAAGTGCGAACCTTGAATCCTTCAGACGCGAGCAAATAATGTATCGACTTGAGAACGGAAAGATCGTCATCCACCACACAGACCTCTTTCCCTTCCACCTCGCCGGGATCGATCATGCAGCCGCGATCGTTTGGGTTTGCCCGCGCAACGCCGCTAGACGAACAACTATGCGCGCACCGCGATCGGGAGCATTTTCTGCCACGATCGTGCCCCCATGCGCTTCGATGATCGATCGAACAATGGCCAAGCCCATCCCCATTCCTTTTTGTTTTGTCGAAAAGAAGTGATCGAAGACTTTCTCGGGCCGATCCTTTGGCAATCCCGTTCCAAAATCACGCACGCTCACTTCGGCGACATCGCCCTTGTCCGAGCGGGTAGTAACAATGATGCGGCGTTCGGCCGGCGGCAGCCCTTCCATGGCGTCGAGCGCATTCATAATCAGGTTGAGCAGAACCTGCTGGATCTGAACGAGAGCGGCATTGACCTGCGGAAGCTGCGGGTCCAGCTCGGTGGTCATGACGCTCTCCCGAGTCAACACGTCCGAGCTAACAAGTCGCACGGTGTCTGTAATAACTGCGTTGAGGTCTAACAGAGTATGCACGCTTGTCTCCTTGCGCACCAAACTCCGAATTCCACGGATCACTTCACCAGCGCGTTGACTGTCGGCCACCATGTCCTGTAACAACTGCTGCAACAGCGACGGATCTATGTTTCCACGCTCGAGGAAACGACGTGCAGCTGAGGCATTGTTCACAATGGCAGTGAGCGGTTGATTAAGTTCATGGGCGAACGACGCGGTCATCTCGCCCATCAGCGAGACGCGGTTTCGATGGGCCATCTCTTCGCGTTGATGTTGCAATTGAAGATCGGCCTGTTTTTGTGCGCTAACGTCCAGAGTCACTCCGATGGTTTCCAGAAGGTCTCCTTCCTCATCCTTTAAACAGCGCCCACGCATGATCACCCACCGCGTTTTTCCGTAGGGCAAAAGGAGGCGGTGTTCGCTTTCAAAGGTCCCGGAAAGAGCACACGAACGATCGTAAGCCGCTTTGACGGCCGCTCGCTCATCGGGATGAACACGTGAAAGGATCAAATCACAGGTCAGCGGTAGGTTCGAATCGAAGCCGTAGATCAGCCGGCCTTTTTCACTCATCCAAGCGGCGTTGTGTTCCGGATACAGAATCCAAAAAGCGAGATCGGCAGACTCGGCGGCCAAGCTGATGCGCGCTTCGCGCTCGCGCAAAATCTCCTGCTGTCGTTGGCGTTCGATGGCAATCCCAGCGATGTGGGTGGCTATTTGAGTCAATCTGGTCTCCTCTGGCCGTGGTCCACGATTTTCCTCGCGATACATTGCAAATGAACCCAGCACTTCACCTTGCGGGGAAAGTATCGGAGTGGACCAACAGGCGCGCAGCCCGCAAATCTTTGCCAACTGGCGATAATCGGCCCAAAGCGGGTCGCTCATCACATCAGTAACTACGACTGGTCTCCGCGTGTACATGGCCGTGCCGCAGGAACCATTGCGTAGTCCGATCGGTGCGCCGTTCACGGCCTTCACATAAGTCTCAGGAAGATTCGGCGCCGCGCCGTGACGCACGTGTTTCCCATCGCGGTTCAGAAGAAGAATGGAACAACGCAATCCTTCGGCCTGACCTTCCATGAGAAGGACAAGACTTGTAAGCACGTCAGCCAGTGGCGCATCAGCCGCGATCATTTCCAGGACCCGGCTCTGGCCGGCGCGAAAAAATTCTTCCTCTTTGAGTTGAGTGATATCTCGGCAAACGATCACGCCACCTAGCAACTCACCCTTGGGACCTCTCAATGGGCGACCATTGACCCGCACCCAAAGCCCCTTGGTCGCCTTTTCATTCCGGACGAATATCTCCACATTGTTTACCTCTTCGCCGCGAATGGATTGCGTCAGTGGTAATTGGTCATGCGGGAAAAGCGTAACCCTGTCAGGCAGATAGAGCCCATAACGATGCGACCACTCGTTAGGCGAAGTTTGCGTCGCAGGCGCTCCGAAGAAGCGCTCGGCCACCGGGTTAAAAACAAGAATTTTGCCGTCTTTGTCGGCAACGATAACAGCATCGCCCATGTTGGACAAAATGGACTGGAGGATTTCGTTAGTATGAGAGAGTTCTTCTTCTGCTCGTTTTCGCTCCATCACCAGGTTGAGTTGTGCAGCGATGGCCGCAATCACCTTAACCAGTTGTTCGCTCTTGCTTCGCGATTCGCGCATGAAAAACTCAATCACCGCAATGACCTTATCGCCTGATAAAATTGGAATACCCACGGCCGTCTTAAGCCCAATGGCTTGGGCTGTTGCCGTCCTCGGAAAGTTGGGATCATGTGTGACGTCTTCAATCCATGCCGGCTGTTTCGACTCCCACACGCGTCCGGGAAGTCCGATACCCGGTTTGAAATGAGTTGCCTCGGAAACCGCTCTGAAATCTCTCAGCTCGCCGTTACCGCAAAACCATACCGAACCGCAATCCAGAACGGTTCCGTCGCGGCTTGGCACCCAAGCTTGTCCAAGCACCCAGCCCGTCTTTTCACAAACGCGACGGAGAACAACTTCCAGAGCGGCGGCGAAATCGTTCGCAGCGGCCACTTCCATCGTAATGGTCTGCAACAATCTGAGCTGCTCTTTGCTCTGTTTGTGGTTTTGCTCGGCGGCAGTGTGATTACTCATTATTAGTTACCAATGGGATGAAAGGTCAGCAATTCAAGTGGTACACCAAGCCATTCAGCGGCTGCTTCACGGTCTTCAAAGATGCGGACTTTGATCGGAGAACCCTGGGTCAGCATCGCGTGCAGCTTGCTGTAATGCGCGAGGGTAAGGCTGGTCACAAGAATGGCGGATTTCACTGGTGGACGACCAGCGTAAGAGAGACACCGAAAAAGAGAGAAGTCAAAAACATATCTGAAGTTGAGGTCGATCGCATCGAGGGCCTGGCCATCAGTGAATCGATTGAATGGTTCGTTGGACGTTGCCTCGAGTTCTCCGATTAAGGTCCTAATGTGTTTAAGGGCCGCCTCGTTCAGCACGCCGCGCGGTCTCCACACAATCAGACGGACGTCTTCGTGAAACTCGATGTCAGCAGGAGGGAGTTTCATGGCCTATTTTAATGTTTGCTTTACTTTCATTCGTCCTTGCTTGTGATCCCGTGACCCAGATGCGGAGGCAACTCGGTCGCGCAGAACACCGCCCCATGGCGGTGGCAAACAGAGTTGCCGCCAAATCTACATTTCTTTCATTGCCGACAGAAGATTGACCTGAAATTCCGGATTGGCACATACGACCTTCGTCCAATAGAGACCGCCGGAGAGAAATTTGTTACTGTGCGGCGAAAACAAAATTCATTGCCTAGCGAGGCTTGTTTAAATGGAATAGACTGAGCTCTATGCCATTCGAAAAATTTGACCTTGAGAACCTTGACAAGGAGCGCCGGAAGGCCATTGCCAACTCCGTTCGTACGGTCAGCGTTGACGAACTAAAGAGGCTTGGAGAAGAAATCTTCCATTACGCTGATGATCCATGGCGGGAAGCTTTCTTCCGATTCATTGCCGAGAACCCCGGAGCTACATTCCACCACGCCGTCACGAGTGACGGCGTCAACATCGTCTACTGCCGTGACAAAGACAAAGGTATGTGGTTCCTGCCAGGGAGCGGCATGGGACCGTTGCAGGAAACAGGCCGGCGAACCATGAAGGAAATCATCGCGGGAGGTCGTTGAGACCACTCCGCTGCCGCACGATAGTTTTCAGACCGTCGGGCCGGTAGCTGCAGCGCGTGGTAAGCCTCTCCGTCGCCATCGCGGAAGGAAATATGATAGTGGAATCCCGATCAGCGTCGCCACAAGGATGAGCAAAAAAATCTGAGGCGCATGCCTGACGAGAAAGAAGCGCGAATAGGTCTGGTAAAGCGCAAAGCCGGGAAGGTACCTGTCCCACGGCACAAGAAATAACAGCAATAGGCCAAGAGCAGAACAAATCGCCATTCCCAATTCGCTGTAGCGCCGAGTATTCCAACAATACAGGCTACTAACAATAAGCGATGTCAGAAGCAGCACCGAAAGGCACATTCCTGCCAGCCGACGGAATGTCGCACCGCCAATCGTGGTTGAATGGCGAAGCAGATCGTTTTCAACCAGCGTGGATATTACCTGAACTTGATCCGCGGCTTCGCCGTTGACCGATACCCGGCGCGAATCGTCGCCCAAATCAACTGTGAAGGATGAGATCGGTTTATTGGGTCGGTAATAGGAATAACGAAACTTGAAAAGAGCCCTCGGGAACGCAACGCTGCTCGCAAGGGAGAAGTGAGGGATCTCGATCTCTTTGCCGGCAACCCCGAGCGTCACACTCTCCTGAATGGAATCTTGCTCACCCGGCGGGCCGTTGGCTGCGGCAATGAGCGATTGAGCCTTGAGCAAAATGTCGTCTAGATCAGTAGCCACTAACGTCAGAGGCGGCAGGTCACGGTTGTGTGAAAATTCCGAGCCGTCCGCAGATAGCGAAATCGTCGCGAGCGACAGGCATACGTTGAGAAGAACCGGCAGATTTCTTCGTGTGCAACGTCTTCCTATCATTAAGGACAAATAACCCGATCCCTACCGCACAAAGACACCGATCAGAGCAAGAACGCCTAGAAATGCAATCATCATCGCCATCACGCCCGCGACTGGCTTTGGCAATTCAGGACAACGCTTACGCAGCGACTGCACTGCGCGCCGCTGCTGAAAATTGGCAAGAATCAGCCCAATCAGACCGATCACGATCATGAGAAGGCCGACCGTGCGAGGACTCATCAGTGTGGCTGTTTCTCCTTTCTCCTGACGAAGGTACTGAAAAAACTTTGCGATTGCGAACCCAAACGAGATCAGGGCCAGCGCCGTTCGCACCCATGCGATCTGCGTCCGCTCGTAAGCCAGCAGTGTGCGCTCAAAGGCGAGTGGTACTCTGGGGTCAGATTCAGCGATTGGATTTTCCGGTACGGACTGGTTATTCATGTTTGTCTTATCCTTTCGGGGAGCTCAGCACACTTACAAGCAAAGCAGTCAGCGCAAAGCAAACTGATTAGAAAGTAAAACCCCCTTGTTCGAAGCGCGACACAGCCCATTGTTTGTGTTCATCGTGCGACCCACCTTCATCGACCTCTACGCTGGCAAATGCGCCGGGATGCGTCTTGAGGGCAAACACCAGGTAAAGTCCGTACGCCAGCAGCAGCGGTGGCGGAATCTTGCCTGCGTGTTCAAGAATGAGAGTGATTGGAAGAAAAGAAAACAGCCAGCAAATCGAGAATTTCACGGGATCAGATTTGGTTCTCACTCTCGATGCGCTGAAAAACTCTTTTGCTCAATACAGCGAAGAAAAGCGCCGTGGACAGCCCGCACATTAGAATGCCCGTCAATCCCTCGGCGGGACCGAAAAGCCACCATCCTTTCGGTAGCACAAGGTCGCCGTAACCGACAGTCGTGTAGGTGACGCCTGAAAAATAAAACGACGACAGAGGGTCGGGGAAACAATTATGCCACCAGAAAAACAATCCCCAGATGGCGATCTCAAACAGATGAAAAACAATGAGCAGCCAGGCGATACGAATCAGCAGCCACGTGATCGGCCAGAATCGGCTCTCCAGACGCACCCTGGAGCGCGACACATGAGCCAATATGATGCCGAGGCCGGCAGCATGAATCGTCACGGTGATAGCAACCAGGCAGGCGGCCATTAAAATCTTCGCGATCATCAGGCCTTGTGTCTCATCAAGATTCGGTGTTCTTCACTGTTCTCATGGTGACGGGGCGCGGTTCCTCTGAAAATTTTCGATCGCATCAGCCACGCTCGTGAAGCGATTTACGCCGCCGAGTTTGGCATCCACCCCTTCATTGCGGAGTCTGTCGCGCACCGAGGAACGCGGTTCGACCGCTTGGAATCGGATACCTTTCGTACTGAGTTCATCCGCCATGCCGGCGAGCGCGTGGGCGCTCTGCATATCGACGCGCGGCGCAGCGGAGAGATCGAGCACGACGAGCTTCGGCAGCGTCGGCTCGGCACGAACACGGCTCAAGATCGCATCGCAAATGTTGTCGACGTTGAAATATACAATACCCGATTCGGGCCGAAAAATTAGCACGTTGGGAACCAACTCGTTGTCTGGATGACGCTCGCGATCGGAGAAACGGCGCGTCCCCGGAATGCGTCCAAGAAAAGCGACATGCGGGCGAGAAGCCGCACGAAGCAGCTGCACCAGCGAAATGATCGCCCCGATCATCACGCCGCGGAGCAAGCCAGATGCTAATACGCTTAAGAGTGCAGCAATGGCCACCACGAACTCAGCGCGATCCGTGCGCCACAGATGTCTGAGTGCAGTCGCGTTAAAGAGACCTGTTACCGCCATCAGCACTATCGCTGCAAGGACGGGCTGCGGCAGGTAACGTAATGCACCGGACACGAATAACACGATTAGCAACATCAGTAGGGCAGCAATGAATCCCGAAAACGGCGTGCGTGCGCCGCCGCTTTCGTTCACGAGCGACTGTGACATCCCGCCGCTGACAGGGAAACCGTGGCCCAAGCCGGCGATGACGTTTGCGCCGGCGATGCCAAGCAGTTCCTGGTTAGCATCGAAACGATAGCCGTGCTTGAGCCCGAACATACGGCCAAGAGCGGCCGTTTCGACCATGCCGAGAAGAAAACAACCGAGCGCAAGAGGCAGTAGGTCGTTGATGTCCGACAGACGTACTGCTGGAAGCCCGAATGGCGGCAACCCCTGTGGCACCTGGCCCAACAGTTTCACGCCGAGGCTGCCGAGATCCATACTTGAAGCAGCGACGATGCCGGCGATCACAACGAATAGGGACACCGGCTTGTTCTTAAGAAATCGTTTGCCTGCTACTAACACCGCTAAGGCGCAGACACCCAAAGCGAGCGACGGTACGTTTGTTTCTTGCAGATGCAAAAAAAAATGGCTGGAGCGCTCCCAAAAATCGCCATGCGATCCTTTAAATCCAAAGAGCTTCGGCAACTGCGTGCTGGCTATAAATAGAGCAACACCGCACTTGAACCCGACCAGGACACTTTCAGAAACGAAGTTCACGATCACTCCGGCCTTGGCCAGCCATGCGATGAAACCGAGACCGCCAACAATCAACGCCGTGCATGATGCCAAAGCCCAGAATCGCGAGGGGTCGCCTCCAGCCAGGTCACCGAGCGATGCTCCAACGAGCACTGAGATAGCGGACGTGACCGTGATGGCTGTGTGCCGCGAGCTGCAAAACAACCAGAAAACAAGTCCGGAGAAGAGGCAGGCATACAGACCAGCTTCAGGTGGCAAATTTGCAAGGGATGCATCTGCCAGACCGGCGGGCATGAGGTACGCTACAAGGGTAACACCTGCGATCAAATCCGCCCGGAGCCATTTAGGTTGATAGGCGCGTAACCACGTCAGGACGGGAAAGATGGTATCTAATCGGCGGCTAGCCATCGGGGTGTGATTCAAAACTGGGTCAGTCCTAGGTCGGCAGCAGGCTCTGTGGTCGTGGCGATCTCCTCGCCCATACCTTAAGTCAGCTTAGCTCCGAGTCTTTTTACGGCGGCGTTCTTGATATCCCGCCGCCCACGCCTGAGCCGCTTGTAACGGGTTGCCACTTTTATGACGCTCAATCCATGCCCGAAGCCCCGCTTCATCGACGGGCAGGTCAAGAACCTGAGGCCGGCCGATCAATTTGCCGAATGTCTGCATCACTTCCGTCATGGTAGAAAAGGTAATCTCGTCTATGGCTTCCGGCTTGCCTTGGCAAGCATACGCGTTGAAATCAACCCAGCGTCCGTCCGGGCGGAGCACAAACATCCGCTCCTTTGCCGACGAATCGCTTGGCGCGACACCAGTTTGAGTCACCAAATAAGGACCCCGTTCGCCGCCGGTACCTAGATTTAACGCCCTACTATCCCGATAGTGATTGGTAATTGTTCGCATTTACAGGATCAGGCTGTCTCAGGTTATCCTTTCTGGGGTGGTGACCTCCGCTGCTCCAGCAGCCCATTCCGTCACGAGACGGTAGCCTACGGCTAACAGTGTCGGACCGAGAAACACGCCAATAAAGCCAAATGCCAGTGCCCCGCCGAGCACGCCGAAGAAAATCAACAGGAACGGCATATCGCTGCCGTGGCTGATAAACCAAGGTTTAACCAGGTTATCGATGCTGCTGACACCGATGCCCCAAACTAACATGAATACCCCCCACGCGGTCGACCCTTCATGAAATAACCAGAGCGCTGCCGGTATCCAGATCAGAGGTGGACCGATCGGCACTACCGACAAAAAAAATGTCAATAATGCCAGCATTCCCGCACCAGGTACACCCGCAATGAAGAAGCCGATCCCAGCCACTATCGCCTGCACCAAGGCAGTTCCTAATATGCCATACACGACGCCACGCACCGTGCTGCCGCTAAGAGTCAGCAAACGCCGACCGCGTTCACCTGCGATGCGTTCGATGATCACGTCCAACTCTTCCGCTGCAGACTCTCCATTCCGAAACAGGAAAAACGCAATCAGCATGCTCAGCGACAGTTCCAGCAAACCGCTCACCAAGACTTTGCCAACAAGCACCATCACCGAACTGACTGGCACGATCAGCCGCTTTGCTTCATACAATAGTTTGGCGCTGTCTATCGTTAGGCTCTGCCAGTATTCGACCGCTCGCACCCCAAGGACTGGCACCTTACCTAACCAATCAGGCGGCGCAGGTGGACCGGTGTCGATCCATCGTTGTACGGCGACCGTCAAATCGCGAACATTGTCTGAAACTGCTGCTCCTATGATCACAAAGGGCAACAGAAAGATTACTATTATCGCCAGTGTCATTAGCAGGGCTGCCAACGTGCGCCGGCCCCGAGTCAGCTTGAGCACACGACGATAGAGTGGCCAAGTCGAGAAGCATAACACCACCGCCCATAACAAAGCGGATACGAACGGCCGCAACACTAACAGGCAGCCTATCCCTAACAGCAATATCACAATGCCGCCTATGTTCCGCTCTAGTCTTGTCCGAATTGTTTGCATAATCGGAGATAGAGCGAATCCTCAAGTTATGGCGACCGATATTCTAAACGGAGGGTTAGTTCTGTCGCGATACCGAAGCAGATCGTTTGGCCTAAGTCCTGTTAGCCCACTTTGGTCGACAAACACGGAGCTCATTTTGGTGCTCCTGTTCCCTCGAAATCACCGCCGAGGGCCAGATACAGGTTTACGCGTTCGCGAAGGCGCGAGGCGCGAATTTGTGTGAGTTGGACTTTTGCGGCGAGATTTTCTCCAGTAAGACGCAGGACAGTAAACATGTCGATCTGGCCCTGTTCGAGCTGTTGCCTGCCGAACTTCACGGCGTCGGCACTGTTGGAAACTGCGTCGCCCAGCGCGCCTTCGCGTTTACGCAAATAGTAATCCCCTGCGAGAGCGTCTTCTACGTCCTCGAATGCGCGCAACGCGGAGCCCACGTAGCTTGCGGCAGCAGCTTTTTGCTCGGCCGTGCGGAGATCTTGCGCTGCCTTAAGTTCGCCGCCAAAGAAAATCGGTTGAGTCACCCCGGCGGCAAGACTCCACACGACGGCATCGAGCGTGCCGACCGAGTCGAGTTGCGCGGTTCCGAGTCCGCTCCCGGCGCTGAGCACAAAGCGCGGCAGGCGCGCCGTGCGAGCCTCGTTCACCCGATGAAACGCAGCCGCGAAGCGGCGCTCGCTGGCGATGAGGTCCGGCCGGCGTTCGAGAATTTGGGCAGGCAGACCGGCGGGCACGCCTTTTGGTTGGCCGGGGAACGAACGTCGCACATCAAACCTGCCGGCGGGGTAGCGGCTGGTGACGACCTCGATCGCGCGGATCGTCTGCGCGCGCGCCTGCTGTGAAGTATAAAGTGCCTCTTCCGCACTGGCGGTCCGCGACTTGATCTGCGCCACGTCAAAGTCGCTCGCGAATCCCTGCTGTTTGCGCACGTCGGTCAGCTTCGAATATTCCTGGTAGAGATCGAGAGTTTCCTGGGCGTTAGCTTCCTGTTGCGCGGCCTCAATGGTAGAAAAGTATGCGCGCGCCACAGCAGCAGCGAGTGATTGTCGGGCAAACTCGTAGTCGGCTTCCAGCGCGCCGCTTTCAGCCTTCGCGGCAGCTTTCTTCGAACGAATGCGGCCCCACACGTCTGCCTCCCATGCGGCACCAGCAGCGATGCCATACACCCAACGCTGTGACGATTCATCCGTGCTGGTATCCAGGCCCGCGCCGCCGATGTTCTCCGTTCCCGAGCTCCCGAAGTCCGGCGGGTTGATGCCGCGACCGATGTCGCCGTGAAGTTCCTGCCCTTGGCGCTCGCCCAGTCCCTTCATCGCGATTCGTGGGTAAAGCGATGATGCAGCAATGCGCACGGCAGCGCGCGATGCTTCCACGCGCGCGGCGGCGGCCTTGAGATCAGGATTCCGCTCGACGGCGTCCGCAACCAGTGCGGTTAGTTCTGGGTCCCCGAAGGTGCGAATCCAGTTCGGCACCACGGCGCCGCTGTGATGCGGGCCGGCCCAGTGGCCCGGGATTTTCGCGCGAGCCGATTCAGGCATGATACCTGCGCCAAAGGGCGGGTGCTTAATCGCGCAACCAGCAAGTGTGAGGCACACAGCGGCGCCCAGAACGACTCGGCTATTCATGTGGGCGCGCCTTAGTGGAGCTTGAAAACAAACCAATCCAATTTCGCCGACACACGGACAAACACCTTGCGCACAATATGGATCATCTTGCCGTGCTCGGTATAAATGGCGCCTCCTCCCCGCGCACCGGCCGCAAGGAAAATGTCACGGTCCTTGGACGCAACAACGAGCCGCACTGCGATGCGTTGTTCCGGCGCCGATATCGGCTGTGTGTTTGGCAGGTTCCCGCTGATCGGCATCTGGCCTTGTGCCGTGGCCCACAGGATCGAGTCCACCACACACTTGATAATGCGACCGGGATACGTCGCCATGTAGATTTCAGCCTCGTTCCCGGGCTCCACATAGCGCAACTCGTTCTGGCGAAAGAAGGCGAGCACCCACGGGTCGTCCTCCTCGATAAAGCTCATCACCGGAAAGGCCGCGAACTGCATGGCGCGCACCCCGGGGCGCAGCGCTAGATTCGCGACGCGGCCATTGGCCGGCGCGAGGTACGTCGTGCCCTCGAGGTCGAATTTCGCATTGATCAGGTCCGCTTCCGACTTGCTAATCTGCGCTCTGGCCTGCGATTCCGTGGCGTCGGCGGCGAGGAATTCGCTCTGGAGATTGGCGAGGTCGCTTTGCGCCTGCTCAAGGTCGGCCCGCTTCCCGGCCCCCGTTGCGGCGAGTGCCGTGAATTGCTCGACCCGCTTTTTCGCCAACTCAATCCGCGGAGTCAAGGAGGCTTTTTTGTTCGCGGCGTTGTTGAGTTGATCCTTCGCTCCGCGCAGCGTGGCCTCGGCGGCCTTCTCCGCTGCGTCGAAAGGAACCGGGTCTATCTTGAAAAGGACATCGCCTTTTTTGATCGGCCGATTTGGTTCAATCGGCACTTCGGTCACCTGACCGGTCACGCGCGGCACTACCGGAATGACATAATTCTGGGCCCGCACGTCAGATGAGGACGGCGCCACGATGTTCATGAACAGAATTAGAACCGTCAGGCCGATGATCGGAATAGTGGCGACGATGACCTGGCTAGTGATGTTCCAAGGCAGCAACTTGAACTTGAAAAAGATCAGCCAAACGATGACCGAGTAGATGATAAGTAGAATGAGTTCCATTACACCTTAACTCCTTACGACCTGTTTTTTGCTTCGAGTTCCGCTACCCGCGCGCGGAGCTGCGTTAATTCTTGCGTTTCATCGTCGCTTTCGTCGTGTTTTGGATTCTCGCCGTGACCATGGCTTTCGCCCACATCTGTACCGTAAGCCATCTTGTGCAGGACCGGCTTGGTGTAAGTCCAGAGCCACGCAAGTGGCCAGAGCAGCCCGCCAAAGCAAAGCGAGAGCAAGCACACGCACTGAATCGCCTTGGCCTGCGGATGCTTTTTTTTCTCCGCAATCTTTTCCGGCAGGATATGCACCATCCAGAAAACGCCGATACCAATAATCGGCCCGATGACCAGCACAACCCAGGAGATACCATTGGCGATTGAGTCAAGCGTCTCGCCGTGGAAAAGCGACGCATGTGCACGAGATGGCAGTGTGAGGATCGCGAACGCTATGAGTAGCAGAGATCTGCAGCGTCGGCGCTGCAGTCTGCCAGTGGATTGGATTACCAGATCTTCCCCTTGTCCCTTCATCAACTCCTGTTTTTACCGCTATATAGATTGCCCAATTCGTATTGTCGAGAGCCGCGATTCAAGGCAGTGAGTTTGACCGTTCTCTGCTTTCCGAACCAGTAAAATTTCTCGAAAACGCATCACCTCGGTATTGGACTTTAGATCTACGTTGGAGGCCGGCTTTCGCATTTGTTTCTCGAGCGAATCGCTCAATCCGGGTGAATTGCCGTTATCTTTATTCCCTGGAAACGAAGTCCGTCAATCAATCCTTTGTGAAAAAAAGCAAATCCATAAACCCCATCGCGCTGTGTTTCGGCGGCCGGTGTTCTCGTGAATGCTGTATTGGGAATAGGAATGAAACCGCGATACGTTGGATCAAGCGTAGAGCCATTCGGCCGAGGCGCTGGTTCCTGCTGATCGTTCATCGCATCACGGTATGTTATCTGACTGGCATGCGCTACAATCTTCGTCGCCGATGGCGCAATAGTGATCACCTGGTCAGCGCTAGCATTAGCCGACCTAGAAGCCCTCCGCTGCTTCTGTTTGTGCGTTTTCTGTCCGAGGACAAGCTCTGGACCTCTGCCAATCTCCAATTCGCCGCTTTTGCGCAACTCGGCCAGATCATCAGCGGACATAAAGAACAGCACATAGCCGAATTCTTGCACTCCTTTTGGCACGCTGTAGGAGGCCGCGACCGGTTTATAGAGTCCGATGGCTCTATCATGAGCGAAGAGGGTTCCATAGCCTTGTTGTACTCCAGCAGAAAGTGTTTTAACGACGCGCGGAAAGACAAGCACCGCACTGGCCGATTCGCCCATACGACGAGCGGCAGGACATGCAAAATAAAGGTGATTAAGAGTCGCTCGCGCTTCGCGACGCAGATCTGACCAACTGGTGGCACAAAGTCCAGGGACCGAAGTGAACGGTACGCTCAGGCTAATGACAATACCGACGAATTTAATATGCCTTAAGCGCTTTGCGCGTGTCGATCGCATCGCAGGAACATTCACTCGACTTCAGCAAGTCGAGAAATGAATTTAATTCAACTTTTCCTGCTCGCGGGTCCAGTTTCTTTCAGAAACAAGCTCAGGATCAACGCGAAAAGGATGCCATAGATCAAAGGTGTGAAGCCCGCCTGGTGATGCGCCAAGCCTACTACCTCAGTATCACCCGGCGATCGGGTCAACCGAGCGCCAAATAAAGGCCCAAGCAGTGCGCTGAGACTGAAATTAATAAAGTTAAGTACCCCGGTCGCTGACCCTGCGAGCATAGGTGGGTTGGCTTCTTTGATGATCGTAGTCGGCAGCATGGCGGCACCCGATGCAACACCCATCAGGATTCCCACCATCGGTCCACGAAAAATTGCGGGGTCGCCGAAAAGAATCCAAGCCACCGCAGCTAACAACATGACTGTGCCGCCGATAAGAACTGGCTTGCGACGACCCAATCGATCGGAAATGAAACCGAGCAGCGGACAACCGATCATCCAACCGAGGGGGACCGTGGCCGCAAGTCCAACCGCGACGTCGTACTCGCGGCCGCGCGCTTCTTGCAGAAAACGAACGCCCCACGTCATTGCAAGGATCGTGGTAGGGATGAACAACAGACCGGCAATCAAGCCGCAGAGAATCGATTGCGGATTGAGAAAAACGGTCTGCAAACTTTTGAAGAGACTTGACCATCCGCGTCCCCCGGTATTTGACGTGCTTGGCTGTTCGTTTGGCAAGAGCAGAAGGAGAAGTGCGCTAAGCATCAATCCAACAACACCGGCGTAAATCCAGAATCGGTTCCACTGAAGTCCGCCGGTAATCATTGGCCCGACAAGAAATTGTCCCGCCGATCCACCCGCCATACCAAACATTTGCGTCGCGCCAATGAACGACGCGGCTACAGACGCGGGAAAATTTTTGTTTATTAGATAAACAGCGCCAACGATCGCGAACGCACCGCCTGCGCCTTGCAGAAATCGTCCAATGTTTCCGGCTGCCACATTGCTCGCTCCGAACAACACTGCTCCGATCCCGACGAGCGCCGCGCCGATTGGGATGATTCGCTTCGCACCAAAACGATCCATCGAAGCGCCAGCCACAAGGTTGAAAGGCGAGTAGCCGTAATAGAACATGCCCACGATTGCGGAGACTCCAAGCGCGTTTACGCCAAACGCCTCGGTCAGTTGTGGCATCATGACGCTTGGCGCAGACCGCAGAGCATATTGATAGAAGTAGTACAGGGCGACTAACAGCCATGCCCCGATCGCCGCGACTGGAAGTTTCAAACTCACGTCGCGGAATTCCGTCTCAAACTGCGTTTAACCCGACGGCACGAAAACGTGAAACGGCCTCGTCCACTGTTTCACGGGAGGGCGGTTGCGCGTCGCGCAATTGATAATCCATCTTTAGCTTTTCCCATTTGAAGCGGCCTAATTGATGAAACGGTAGGACGTCCACGCGTTCGACGTTCCCCAGCTCCGCAGCGAAAGCGGCGATGCGCTCGACTTCAGCCATGTCATCAGTCCACCCGGGTACGACGACGAAGCGAACCCAAATAGGTCGCCGTGCCGCAGCCAGCCGGCGTGCAAACTCATGAATCGGTTTGTTGTCCATAGCCGTGAGGCGTCGGTGTAAATCGGGAGTCATGGCTTTGAGATCGAGCAGTACCAAGTCGATGCA
>JBKOYG010000100.1:0-34155 GCA_046725285.1 Verrucomicrobiota bacterium | reverse complement strand
CTTCGCGGTCATCGCACGGCGCTGCTCGCTGGCGAGGAAATGTTTCAGCGACGTTAACAAATAGGAACGCAAACGTCCTTTCTCCTTGCGAACAGCATCGAAATCGCGGCGCTTTAACAACAGCGAAAAGAAGCCTTGCGTAAGATCTTCCGCCTCCTCGGGTCTGATGCCTTGTCGCTTGATGAAGCCATACACAGGTCGCCAATAAGTGCGGCAAAGCTTTTCCAGCGCTTCCTGCGCGGCCGGTGATTGGCCTTGCGCCTCCAGCACTACGCTCCAGTGAGTCGTTGTAAACGCGATTGACGCTTTTTGTGTGCTTGCGGCAGTTTGACTTTCCGAGGCGTGATCCTCCTCAACGGGCACATTCCGATCGAAACAAAAATTCGCTCAAGAATCAAGGTGCTTCTCAAAAAGACCCAGCCATTAGTGTGTACCTCTCTGCGAGGTATCGCACTACTGATCGGACAGGGTTGCGCGGCGAGCTTGCAGGATTAGGACGCCAGAGTCCCAGGCTTCTCAATCCCGTATCGCGCGAAACGCGCGCAATTACACGATGCCGTCGCGCAACAACGCGTGCTTTCCGGCAAGCAAATCTTGCACCAGGGCGTAGCCACGTTTGTCCGCATTGCGCATTGTGCCCGCGAAATGATGGTCGATTCTCATCCGAGCGGAGCGACAGAAATAATCTGCGACGGAAAGAATTTCATCCGCGGGTTTACCCTGCCCCAGCAACCATTGCGCATAAGAGCAAGTCGCACTGATTGCAAACAGCTCAGTCGCAACTCCGACAAATCTGGAAAGGAGCAGTTGTTCCCGGTCGAGCTTCGGCCCAAATCGCGCCATGGCGTGAAACAGACCGCGCGCGAGTCGCTTGCTTGTACGCGCAGCATAATCGACGTGACCGCGCAGTGTTTCGTGCAAATTGTCGATCTTACCCGCGCCGTTCAGTAACCACTGACGCGGGTACCAGCCGGCATAAAATTTTCCGGAGCTGAAAACGGCTTTTGCGCGTTCGGACATCGGCAGTTGCGTGTTGAAAATCGCGCCGCCAACTTTCAAGTGCGGATCGAGCGCCTCGCGCGCGATGAACAAGCGCATGATTTCGCTCGAGCCTTCGAAGATCGTGTTCACGCGGCAATCGCGAAGGAATCGTTCCACAGCAATCGGCGGCTCGCCTCTTCCGGCGAGCGATTGCGCAGTTTCGTAGCCCCGACCGCCGCGTACTTGCATCGCGTCGTCGGCAATTCTCCAAGTCCTTTCGGTTGCCCACATTTTGCACATGGCGGTTTCGATGCGCAGATCGCCCGCCTTGCGATCCAGCAGAGATGATGTGAGAAAGGTCATCGCCTCCATGGCAAAAACGTTGCCCGCCATCTCGGCGACTTTTCCTGCGATCGCGGCATGTTTGCCGATCGGCACGCCCCATTGGATTCGTTCGCTCGCCCATTTTCGCGAGATTTCGAGCAGGCGCTTGGAAAGGCCTACGCACGCGGCGGGCAATGTGAGTCGTCCCGTGTTCAACGTCGTTAATGCAACCTTTAATCCGGCGCCTTCCTTCGAAATGATGTTCTCGCGCGGCACTCGCACGTTAGTGAACTTCACGACTGCGTTGTAAAGGGCCCGGAGTCCCATGAAGCGACAGCGATAGGCGATCTCCAGCCCGGGTGTATCGACATCGACAATGAATGCCGTGATTTGCTTGCGTTCCTTCCCGCCCACCATCTTGGACGGTGTGCGCGCCATCACTACGAGCACTCCCGCCTTCGTCCCATTCGTGCACCAGATCTTTTCACCATTAAGCACGAACTCCGAGCCGTCCGCCGTTGGCTCAGCCTTTAGACTCAGGGTTGCCGGGTCCGATCCGGCATGCACTTCAGTCAGTGCAAATGCAGAAATCTCCCCGCCGGCGACGCGCGGAAGATATTTTTGTTTCTGTTCTTCTGTCCCAAACAAGAGCAACGGTTGCGCGACGCCGATCGATTGATGCGCGGAAACAAGCGCGGCCACGTTTCCGTCCCAGCTCCCAAGCAAAACTGCGGCGCGTCCATAATTGGATTGAGACAAGCCGAGGCCGCCATATTTCTTTGGCACTTTAATTCCAAACGCGCCGATTTCGGCCAGGCCCTTGAAATTTTCCGGCGGGATTTCACCGGTGCGATCGATCTCGTCCGGATCGACATGTTCGCGCAGGTAACTTTCCAGCTTTTGCAAAAATTCTTCGCCTACCGCGCGGTCTTCAGGGCTCTGCGCCGGATATGGGTAAATCCGATCGAAATCGTAACGGCCGACAAACAGATTACTGGCGAAACTGCCGCGATCTTCTAGGGGATCGCGCGCCGCTTCGGCCAACTCGAGCGCTTCTCGCTGACCTTTCGCCATCTTCGACGTGTCGATGACGGCGGCTGCAGGCTTCTCTGGCTCGCCACCGGACGAGTCCGTCCGACTGGCGGATTTCGCGCTGGTTTCCTCAGCGATTTGTTTTTCAGGCGCTTCGAGTGGGGATTTCATATCGACCTGTCATTCCGAGCGAAGTCGAACAATCTCTGGGCCTCAAGGCGAAAGACTTGGTGATGTCTCGACTTCGCTCGACATGACAAGAATAGAATTTGGAGCGGGTGTTAGTCTGCATAAAACCTCGTTCCATCTCGGGCGTGCTTCTTCAATATCTCGCAGGGCGAGAATTTCTCCTCGCTCCGCGCCAGCCTTGCCAGTTCATCGACAACTTTCTTAAGTCCAAAATGTTCCGCGAACCGCAGCGGACCACCCCGAAACGGCGCGAAACCGGTTCCCAAAATCATTCCGTAGTCTGCGTCCTCTGGTAAATCAACGACTTGCTCCTCCACGCAGCGCGCGGCTTCGTTGACCATCAGGAAGATCAATCGGTGCGCCAGATCCTCTTCAGTCACCCGCAAACGAGGATCACGATGCCGGTCGGGCGGAATGTTTGGTCCCTCGGCGCCTTCGGGCTCGCCGTGCAACGCGCGACGCCACTGCGCGAGCGATTCGTTAGGCGTCTGCGCTTTACCCTCGTATTTGTAAAAACCAGCGCCTGTTTTGCGGCCAAGCGTCTTGCCATCGCGCAGCCAAAGCAAGACCGAGGAAACGTGATCGCGCCGTCCGTACACCTTTTCCAGTGTGTTACCTATATCAATGGTAATATCGACGCCGATTTCATCGATCAATCGCAGCGGCCCCATCGGCATGCCCCATTGCACGAGCGCATTGTCGATCTTCGCAGCATCCGCGCCGCTCTCAAAAAGCTCAGCGGCATCGAGCAAATACGGGAACAAAACGCGGTTGACCAGAAAACCCGGGCTGTCGCGCACGATCACCGGCAGTTTTCCGATTTGTCGCACAAATGCCAGGCTCCGCTCGCGCGTGTCGTCTGACGTTTGTTTCGCAATCACGACTTCCACCAGCTTCATTCGACTGACCGGATTGAAAAAATGAAGGCCGATCACGTGCTCAGGCGAAACGGTCGCGTCGGCGAGCCTGCTAACCGGAAGAGCCGACGTATTTGTGGCAATGATCGTTTTCGGCCCAGCCTGCATCCCCAGCTCACGAAAGATTTCTTTCTTTATCTCAAACTTTTCCGAGGCAGCCTCGATGATGAATTGCACGTCGCGCAATTCCATCGGCGCAGTTGAGGCCACAATCCGCGCGCGCCCTGCTTTGGCCTTTTCCTCCGTCATTAAACCGCGCTTTACTGCATCTGCGTACGTTTTCTCAATGTTCGCGAGACCCCGATCGATCTGCTCACGCGCGATGTCGCGCAGAATAACCGTCACGCCGCGCGAGCTAAGCCATTGCGCGATACCCGAGCCCATGACGCCCGCCCCTATCACCGCGGCGTGCACTACTTTTTCCAACGCCGCTTTCGAAGTTCCTTTCTTGTACTTTTCAGCCAGGAAGAAATTGCGAATCAAGTTTTGGGTCGATTCCGATTTGCCGAGATCGACAATCGCATCTAGCTCCATCCGCAGCGATTCGTCGGGCGAAATCGACAGAGTCTTGTTGATGATTTCCCAGGCGCGTTCTGGTGCGGCGTTTCCGTGTTGTTTTGGAGGGCGGAGCTCCTGCGACGCTGGCCTCGCGGGAGCTCGTCTCTCCAGTTTACGTTTTCCGCCACTCAATTTTTTTCGGGCTGCATCAAGAAGTTTATCGCGAGAGACAAGTTCATCGACCAAGCCCAGCTTCATGGCTTCCTGTGCGGAATAAAGTTTCCCTTTTGCAATAACCTCGGCAGCTTTCTCGACCCCAATCAAGCGCGGCAGGCGGGTGCAACCGCCCCAGGCCGGAATCAGGCCCAACGTCGTTTCGGGCAGTCCGATTCGTGTCGCTGGGTCATCTGAAGCGACCCGGTAGTCGCACGCCAGTGTCACTTCGTAGCCGCCACCGGCAGATGCGCCGTGAATTGCGGCGACAGTCGGAATTTTCAATTCTGCCAACCGATTGAAGACCTTCTGCCCCTGCGCAATGAATGCGCGCATTTCACCGCTTTGCGCTTGGTGCAACAGCGTCTTCAAATCGGCGCCGGCGACGAAAATAGATTTTTTCGCCGACGCAATGATCAGCCCACGCAACGAGGCATCATTCTCAACAGAATCGAGATGTTCGTTCAACTCATCGAGCGTAGCTGCGTCGAAAATGTTCGCGCCCGATTCAGGGCGATCAAAGACAAGCAAGCAAACGTGATCATCGCCGATCTCGCGCCGGATCAGTGGACCTGTAGCAACTGCAGGCATCAGGTTCATATTGGCCACTTTCTGGCAAATTCCAAGCGGAACAGCACAGGAGTGTCGGCGTAGCGGAGTAACGGGATAAGGGAGTAATGGGAGCAGATGCGACGCACCAGACGGACAACATTTCTCCATTACTCCACCACTCCATTATTCCATCGCTGCTCCGTTGCTTTAGGGGAACACGAATGTTAGAAACGCGACATGGTCGGCAATCTTCTCGCGCCAGAAATCAAGAGCATGATTGACGCCCGAAATTTCGGGGCGTTACGGGAGCTGTTTCGCGAATGGCCGCCGGCCGATGTCGCTGAAGTAATCCTCGACCTGCCGGAAGACGAACAGGTGATCATCTTTCGCGTCCTGCCAGCGGCGCTGGCGGCGGACGTCTTCGAATACATCGGGATCGAGGAACAGCAGAAATTGTTACGCGCGATGGCACACGAGCAGGTCGGCGCCATCCTCAACGAGATGTCGCCGGACGATCGCACGGCGCTCCTGGAGGAATTGCCAAGCGCCGCGGCGCGGCAGCTGATTCGCCTGCTCACGCCGGAAGAACGTCACGTGGCCACAGCACTGCTCGGTTATCCGGAAGACAGCGTTGGTCGTTTGATGACGCCGGACTTTATCCAGGTGAAGGAGGATTGGACGGTGCAACATGTGCTCGACTATGTGCGCGAGTATGGCCGCGACACTGAGACGCTAAACTTCGTTTACGTTGTCGATGACCGCGGCAAGCTCATCGACGACGTGCGGATGCGTGAGTTCCTGCTCCGGCCGCTCACGGCGAAGGTAAGCGACATTCGCGACCAAACCTTCGTGGCGTTGAACGTGACCGACTCGCGGCAGGACGCGCTGAATGTTTTCCGCAAGTACGATCGCGCCGCGTTACCGGTAGTCGATTCAAACGGTGTGCTGGTCGGAATCGTCACAAGCGACGACATGCTCGACGTAGCCGAGGAAGAAGCGACCGAAGACATCCAGAAACTCGGCGGTATGGAGGCGCTCGATGAGCCGTACATAACCATTCCGTTTTTACGGATGGTGAAGAAGCGAGCCACCTGGCTGATCATCCTGTTTCTCGGCGAAATGCTGACCGCCACCGCAATGCAGGGCTACAATAGTGAAATCGAAAGAGCGGCGATTCTAGCGATGTTTTTGCCTTTGATCATTTCCAGTGGCGGCAACTCCGGATCGCAAGCGACCACGCTGGTTATCCGCGCGATGGCTCTCGGTGAATTGCGTTTAAGGGACTGGTTTCGCGTTGTCCGAAAGGAATTACTCTCGGGACTTTCCCTCGGCCTGATTCTGGGAACCATCGGTTTCTTCCGCATCACGCTGTGGCAATATCTGCACATCTTCGACTATGGTAACTATCATTGGCTGGTCGCTCTTACCGTTGGCGCCGCCTTGGTGGGCGTGGTGCTGTGGGGGACCCTGAGCGGTGCGATGCTTCCATTCTTGCTGCGCCGATGCGGCCTCGATCCAGCAGCGTCATCGGCACCATTCGTCGCGACACTAGTCGATGTGACGGGATTGGTAATCTATTTCAACGTGGCGCTTCTCATTCTTCGCGGCACGCTGCTCTAGGGGCGAGCGCTGACTACGGCTCGCAAGTGGTAAGCCCTGGGATTGCCGAGGTCAACGCCCTCGGCTACAAAAGATGTGAGTTATGTTGTCGATCCAAAAAATCTTTGGGCGCGACGAAAAGTTCTACGATTTGCTGGAGAAGAGCGCGGAAGAGGCGGACGCGAGTGTGCATCATTTGATCGCTCTGCTGGAGCGGCTCGAGCAACACGAGACGCCACAGAGCCTGGAACAATTCATCCTGAGCCGGCGTAAGGACAAAGAAATTACTCAGGATCTCACCGAGCAGCTTTGCAAAACATTCATCACGCCTTTCGAACGCGAACACATTCAGGCGCTGGCTGGCGCACTGTATAAAATACCGAAGACAGTGGAGAAAATCGGTGAGCGCGTTCTGATCTGTCCGGAGGACCTGCATGGCCGCGATTTCCGCAAGCAGGTCGAGCTACTCGATCAAGCGGCGGAAACTGTTCTGGCCATGGTGAAACAACTGCGCAAGGGCACCGACGCGGCGACTGCGCGTGAGATGAATGCAAAGCTGCAGTCGATCGAGGGCGAGGCCGACAAGCTCGAGCTCGATCTGTTGCGCGATCTTTATCAGGGCGATTACAAAACGAAGCAGGTTATTTTTCTGCGCGATCTGTTCGCATTGATTGAAAAGGTAATTGATCGTTGTCGGGACGCGGGCAACATCATCCTCCAGGTCGCGCTGAAATATTCGTAGCTCCGAAAGCTTTCGGTGCTGCGGCATATGCTCACATTCCTGACCGTCGTCGTCGCAGCGATCATTTTCGAATACAGCAACGGCTTTCACGATGCCGCGAACGCGATTGCGACGGTGGTCTCAACTAAAGTTCTGACGCCGCGTCAGGCCATTGTGATGGCGGCTTTTTTTAATCTCACCGGCGCGCTCCTCGGCGGCGCCGTGGCATCCACAATCGGCAAAGGCCTTGTGGACACGAATGTCGTCACAATGCCCACGGTCCTCGCTGCGATCATCGCTGCGTTTGCGTGGAACATCACCACGTGGTGGTTCGGTTTGCCTTCGAGTTCGAGCCATGCGCTGATCGGCGGACTTTGCGGTGCGGCGCTTGCAACGGCACGCGGCGATTGGTCAGTCATAAAGTGGAACGTCGGCATTTGGCCGAAAGTCGTCGTGCCAATGATTACGTCGCCCCTCGCTGGATTTGTTTTCGGCGGGCTATTGATGTTCTTGCTTTTCGCAACGCTTCATCGCTTCACGCCACATTTTGTGAACACGCTGTTTGGCAAGCTGCAAATTTTCAGCGCGGCGTGGATGGCACACAGCCATGGCTCAAATGACGCGCAAAAAACGATGGGTATCATCGCACTTGCGCTTTTCACCGGCACCACCGGCGGCAGCTTCGATCATTTGCCCGGCGCCTTGGCTTTTCTAAAAACTCCGACCTTCATGTTGCCCACGTGGGTCGTCGTTCTCTGCGCGTTAACGATCGCCGTTGGCACAGCCGCCGGTGGCTGGCGCATCATTCGCACTCTTGGCCATCGCATGGTGAAATTGCAACCGGTGAACGGCTTCGCTGCCGAGACCACGGCCGCATTGATTATCCAGGGCGCCAGCTACTACGGCATTCCGCTCTCAACCACGCATGTAATCACAACATCGATCATGGGCGTAGGCGCGGTGAAACGTTTCACTGGAATGAAATGGACTGTGGTCGAGCGAATCATCTGGGCCTGGCTCTTCACTCTGCCAGCCAGCGGGCTGATCGGTTACGCGCTTGAGCGCGCCGCGGCGGCGCTTTGATGCTCGTGTATAGTCCGGCGTTTACGCAGTCGGCTTGATGTTCGGGTTGAGGCGGAAGAAGTTGTGGGGATCGTACTTTTTCTTCAGCGCTGCCAAGCGCTCATAGTTCGCGCCATAGGCGACGCGCATCCGCTCGCTGTCAATCTCGCTGAGATCATTGACGTAAGCGCCACCAGCGAAAGAGTGTAGTGCATTCCAGAAGGCGCGGGCCCATGCGATGTTCTTCTCGGAGTCCGCTGCACCAAGCCATTGCGAGACGATCACGGGCGCGTACGGGAACCTTCGATGGGGAAAGGCTGTGGCGTCCGGAGGAACTCGGCTGGCGGCACCACAGACTGTCTGAACAAGGACGCCCGACAACGGCGAGGGCTTGGTCGCCGCGCACTCCGCGAACACCTCGATTGCCTCATCGGTGAGATCTGGCAGAGAGCCAGCCTTTGTGTAGTAGTAGGAGCCCGGAGGGAAACCATCATCGAAGATGCGTTGCTGGGTCAAATAGGGCATAGGGCCCAGCAGATCCTCGATTGGAGAGCCGAAGGATCTGAGAGGACGGATAACTCCTTCGCCTTTATCCAGCGGACCGCAATAGCAGCAGAACAGCGCGGCCACGGTCTCGCCGCCGGGAGGGTTGACGAAGGCAGCGTAGATCGTCAACTCATCAGGCGCGGCCTTGCTGAACTCCCTGTAGAACCGCAGCACCTCTTTGGTCTTCCCCAGCGGGTAGGCCACCATCCCGCCAAGGATCGTCGGGCCAACGCTGTGAAGCTGATACTCGAAGGAAGTGACGACGCCGAAATTGCCGCTACCGCCGCGCAGGCCCCAAAAGAGATCTTGGTTCTCCGTAGCAGAGGCCGTCACGAACCGACCATCGGACAGGACCACATCAGCCGAGATGAGATTGTCAATGGTAAGGCCATGCTTGCTGGACAGCCAGCCAAGGCCGCCACCGAGGCTGAGTCCGGCGATCCCCGTATCGGAGGCAGTACCGCCGGTCGTAGCAAGACCAAAGACCTGAGTCTCGTGGTCGAACTCGATCCATTTGACCCCGGGCTGAGCTCGAGCAGTGCGCGCAGCGGGATCGACACGAATGCCTTTCATGGGAGAGAGGTCGATGACTAGGCCTCCGTCGCAGACAGAGTGGCCTGGGAAGCTGTGACCTCCACCTCGTACCGCGACTAGCAACCTGTTGTCCCGGGAGAAATTCACGGCGCTCACAACATCGGCAGTCCCGGCACAGCGGGCGATCAATGCTGGCCGTCGGTCAAACATCCCGTTCCACAATTTCCGGGCCTCATCGTAGTGCTGGTCAGTCGGTTGGATCAGCTCCCCGCGCAGGCTGGTCTTGAATTTTTCAACGGTACCATCGTTCAGCACGACTTCCTCCTCTCAGTAACTGCGGCTAACGAGACACAAGATCAGCAAATGAAAATAGAACCCTGGATCACAATCTGTCGAGGTCTTTGATCACTTTCTCCATGCCGCTGACCACGAGCGCGAAGCGATCGTATTCGAGTTTGTCGGGGGTGTCGTTGGACGAGTGATAGTAAGGGTAACGAAACGGCGCGGTGTCGGTCACCATGATGGCTGGGTAACCGTGCTGCCAGAATGACCATTGGTCCGACCAACTCACTCCGGGGATGAACGCGGGAAGCGCGGCGCCTTCGGATGGAATCTTTTCGTGTTTGCGGAACAGCGCGATGACGCGACGCAGCAACGCACGTGAATGAACGTTGCTAACGAAACCGATGAAGTTGCCGACCTTGGGATAAAAGACGCCCAGACCCGGCGACGGATATGTTTGCGAGTGCGGCGCATCGGAAAAGTAACCAATTGTCTCTAGACTGATCATTGCGGAGATTTTGTCGCCGCGTGCTTTGCATCTGCCGGCGTAAACAAGGCTTCCCATTTCGCCCGACAAGAAATAAGGCGGTTCCTCGTTCACAAACGCGACGAAACGCAAGGTGTGCTGTGTTTTTGTACCGGCGAACCGCCGCGCGATGGCGAGCATTGCAGCGACACCGCTGCCATTATCATTGGCCCCCGGCGAACCAAACACTGAATCGTAATGTGCGCCGATCAGAATAATTTCCGGACGCGCGCCGGAAATTTCCACCTCGATATTGTCGCAGGCTTGGCCGCGCAGTTCATAGCTGTCTCGGCGCGGATGAAGGCTGGCGCCTGAAAAAGAGTTCTCAATGAAATCGGCAGCGGTGTTTAGCTGGGTGTAGTGCCACATATTTCGCTCG
This sequence comes from Verrucomicrobiota bacterium, assembly GCA_046725285.1. GTDB lineage: Bacteria > Verrucomicrobiota > Verrucomicrobiia > Chthoniobacterales > UBA10450 > Udaeobacter. The sequence goes on along the minus strand of JBKOYG010000100.1, from coordinate 23,800 downwards.
CCGATTTCTCCGGCGAGCTTTTGCACATCCGCACGGAGTTCTTCGCGCAATGTAACTTCATCAGGCGACAGGGGCGCTGCTTTCGAAATATTCTTTCCGGGCATCCTTATTCCAAACCACCAAACTAACGCAAGAATCGCAACGATGGCGATGGTAATGCGCAGAGTGCTAAAGAGAATTCGTCTGACGCTCACGCGATCTTCGTCCGAAATCGCGATGCGCAGAAAGCGAAGAGCAAGGCCGACATCAGAATGAGAATGGCTAGCTGCGGCCAGTATTCCAAGAAATTTGCCCCGCGCAAAATGATCGCGCGCATGAGCGCGATGAAATACGTCGTGGGGAAAAGAGCGCCGAGCGCATAAAAAATCCACGGCATCGTTTCCCGGGGAAAAATGAAACCGGAAAAGAAGACGCTCGGCAGCAGGAACACCATCGACATTTGAAGCGCCTGCATTTGATTTTCGGCCTTCGTCCCGACCACCAGTCCTAGGCTAAGCAAGGCGAACACGTAGACCAAAGTGGAAAACATCATCGCCACTACACTCCCCTCGATGGGCACGAAAAACACAAATCGCATGATAAGAAAGAGGATCACCGCCATGGCCATTCCGATACACAAGTAGGGAACGAGTTTGCCGAGCATGAGACCGCTGCGGCTCAACGGACTAACGAGTAATTGCTCCAGCGTGCCGCGTTCCCGTTCGCGTACCAGCGCCATGGCAGCAGCAACCGTCGTCCCAATTTGCAATACCACGCCGATCACGCCGGGTACATAAAAGTTCGGCGCGCGCATTGCCGGGTTGTAAAGCATCTGTGGTCGAATATCGATCGGCACCCCTTGCCGGCCAGTTTCGCGCAAAAGCGATTCCACTGATTGAGTCAAGGCCACGCCGAGTCCAGTATTGAGTGCCTGCAGCGCAGTGGTGGAATTGGATCCATCGACAAGCAACTGCACCTGCGCGGAATGACCTGCGTTGAGTTCTCGAGTGAAGTTCGGCGGGATATCCAACGCGGCGTAAGCGCGGCCCTTCCGCATTTCGCTCTTAAGCTCATCCAGGCTGTGTACCTCGCCTACCACGCGAAACGTCTCCGTATTAACGAAGCGATCGATTAACAGCCGACTCTCAACGCTGCGATCCTCGTTCAGAACAAGCATCGCCATGTGTTTGATGTCGTTATCCAGCGCGTAACCAAACGCGACCATCTCGATCAGCGGCGGAAAGAAAAAGAAAAAGAGCGTCAGCGGATCGCGCCAGACGACGATAAACTCCTTAAACAAAATTGCGCCAAGCCCGCGAAAAGGTCTGTGTTTCATATTCTTTACAAGGAGCGGCGGTCTCCAGTCCGCCGCCGGAGCGATCTAGAGATCGCCTTTCCTTGGGTCTTCTTTGCTCCGTTCAGGATGACATTCATTGGATCATGCGGCCTTTTGTTGTTCACCAGCGTGCTTGGCAGAAAGCTCCACAAACACGTCCTCCAGCGAAGGACCCATTTCGTGAATCTCGGCGTGAGTGACGCCCACCTTGCGTAGTTGTTCGTCAATTTGCGCGCGCTTGACGCTCTCATCCACCAGCAAATGCATCGATTGACCGAACACAGTGGCACTGCGTACTCCGCGCATTTCGTGCATCGCATGCAACGCCGTGGTCACATGATCGCAAGTTACATCCAGCCGGCGCGTTCCGGACGGATTCACCTCCGGCAGTTTTTTCAACTCGTCTGGCTCACCGCATACAATCAATTTGGACATGTAAATGTAACCCACATGATCGCAACGCTCCGCTTCGTCCATGTAATGCGTCGTCACAAAAAGTGTCATGCCTTTACCGGCGAACTCAAAGAGCAAATCCCAGAGTTCACGTCGCGCGACCGGATCGATGCCGGCCGTTGGCTCATCGAGAAAGAGCGCGGTCGGTTTATGCATGAGCGAGCAAGCCATCGCCAGTCGTTGTCGCCAGCCACCTGAAAGCTGCGATGCGCGTCTGTTGATGTACGGCTCGAGATGCGTCGTGGCGATCATTTCTTCGCGCCGCTGATCCAATTCGCGACCGCTGAGGCCATAAAGTTTTCCTGCAAAAATGAGGTTCTCGTTTACAGTCAGCTCGTCGTAGAGCGAAAATTTCTGCGACATGTAGCCGATCATCTCTTTGATCGGTTCGATATCGCGAACAACGTCGTGTCCGCCGATTCGCGCCGTGCCGTCGCTCGGCTCCAGAATTCCACATAGCATACGGATCACGGTCGTTTTGCCAGAGCCGTTCGGGCCGAGAAACCCGAAGATCGATCCTTTTCCGACGGAGAATGAGATGTGATCAACAGCCGTGAATGTGCCGAAGCGCTTCGTCAGCCGGACAACTTCAATCATCGGTTCAGCCACTTTCTCATCTGACTGGATCTTCGTATCATTCGTGCTCATTCGTGGTTGTTCATTTCACATTGGGAAAATAAACGTCTGCTGCCATTCCAGCGCGCAAACGATCGTCGTTGCTGGGCAAACGAATCTTCACCCCGAATACCTGTTTGATTCGGTCGGCGACTGTTTGCACGTTGCGCGGGGTAAACTCGGCCTGTCGATTTATCTGCTCCACGACGCCATCGAAATCTTTGCCCGGAAACGAATCGACTCGGACGCGAACGTGCTCGCCGAGCTTGATCAAACCCAGCCATGATTCGGGAACATAAACGCGCACCCAGAGATGACCGGTCAGAATCAATGTGGCGGCTTCACGATTCGCCGGTAGCACATCGCCCACCTTCACGCTAAGGACCTCGAGAACGGAATCGGCTGGGGCAGTGACCTGCATTTCCGCTAACTGCGCATCGATATCGGCAAGTTGTGCCCGCGCTTGCGCGACACGCATTTGGGCCGCCGCGACATTTTTCTCCTGCGTTTTCGCCGAGCTGTCGGCCCGCTCGGCGTCACTTGAAGAAACGACTCGGCGCTTAAGTAAATCCTGCTGGCGACCCGCTTCATCTCGCAGGAACACCAATTGCGCTTGTTGTGCATCCGCGTCGTGAACTGCTGTATCGATTTGCGCGACGGCAAGATCCCGCCGGGCCGTCAGTTCCGAAGCATCGAGTTGCACAATCAGCTGGCCTTCTTTCAAATGATCGCCTTCCCACGCTAAGATTTTTTCCACGCGTCCACCCGCGCGCGGGCCCACATGCGCTTCGTCCACTTCGATAGTTCCCGAAACCGCCCTGCTGCGATCGCCGCAACTGGCAAATAACAGAAGTAGCGTCACAGCTCCCGCTACGCGCATCAGCTGCGAAAGCCTTCGATTCTTTCGCGGTTGTTCGCCACGTCCGCCACCGGAGGGACTCGCCGTGGCGAGCCGAATCCCTCCTGTGGCGGATCGATCCTCCCTAACGAATGGAGCATTCACGATTTCCGTCCTTTCGCTGTCAGCGCGCCTTCGAGAACAATCTTAAGAATCCCGGCGAAGCCTTCTTTTGGCATCATCCCCAGCTCCTCCATCTTCGGCGGATTCATGATCGATTGAACCATCGCCAGCAAAATTTCGATGATCAGCTTGGCTGGAACATCCTTGCGCACCATTCCCGCCCGTTGCCCCTCGACGAAAAATTTTCCGAAGTAGCGCTGGATTAGCGCGGCCCGACGTCGTTCGACCACTTTGAAGACGTCCGGCGCTTTCTGGCGCATATCGCGCACGAAGGGTGGCTTAATCTCATCCAATTCACGGTGCGTACCGCTCAGCAAATCCTGCAAAGCCGCCGGGAAATCATGCGGGTGCGCGCGGGTAACTTCCTTAAACATCGCTTCGACGCTGGCGAATTTATCGGTCAGCACAGCCTCGAGCAGATCGAACTTGCCCGGAAAATGGGCATAGAGCGTCTTCTTGCTAATGCCCAGCTCCTCCGCCAGATCGTCCATCGTCACGCTGCGGAAGCCGTGACTGAAAAAGTGCACCCGCGCAGCGTCGACGATTCGCTGCCGATTCGGATCGCGCTTTCGGCTTCGCGCTTGCGGTTTGGGGGCCAGTTTCATATCCAGCGTACTCTTATCACAATGCGGAAACGAATCCAGTATATTTAGTTTCCACAGTCGCCTTGTCATGTCGAGCGAAGTCGAGACATCTCTTGCTTCTTATGGACGCTTGGGTGAAGAGGATCAGAGATTCCTCGACTCCGCTCGGAATGACAGACGTTTTCAATAGAGCCAAAATCCTTCGAAACGGCCACACTAAATTGGTAAGACAATAAGGATGGCCGGTTACTCAGGAACACCGCTACCACAGAAACTGGGAATCAAACCGGGCCTGACAGTCGTCACGATCAACGCGCCGACAAACTATCGTCGATTACTCGGCACAATTCCCGAAGGCGTAACTTTTTCGGATCGCTTGAAGGCGGATTCGAGTTTTGTCCACGTTTTCATCAAGAAGCGCAGCGAATTGGCGAAGAGATTGTCCGTCTTGCGCAAGAAAATCGCGGACACTGGAACAGTTTGGGTTTCCTGGCCAAAAAGATCGTCCGGCGTGCCTACTGATGTAACGGAAGACGTGGTTCGTGCTGTCGCGCTGCCGCTCGGATTCGTCGATGTAAAAGTGTGCGCGATCGATGAAACCTGGTCCGGATTAAAATTGATGGTTCGCCGTCGAAATCGAAAACAAGCCGTGAGACGAAGACGTGCGTTCTTTCGCTCGGCGTTTTTGTGATCGCGACCGCTATCGCAGCAGAGCGTTGGTGGTCGCCCGATAGGTTCTACTCCATTGTTCCACCCACGGGCTGGAAGTACAGCGAGTCGAAGGCGGCTACTGGATCTAGCTACGCGTTCACATCGCCAGATGGACAGTCAGAAGTTCGCGTCTCGGCCACTTACCATCTTAATTTGCCCGATGTTCTGCCAGAGATGTATTAGAACTCGCATTCCCAAACGAGCGTCGATAGTACCGATAAAGCGCATTCGCGGCGAGGGATGGGATGGTCTGCGACGCGAGTACATAAAACGCAGAACACACTAAACGCTGGCTTGGCGTGACAGCGCGTAGTGACTCAACAGCGGCGTTGCTAACGATGGTAGCTCCTGAAAAAATTTTGAGCAGTACCGCGCTACTTTCGAAGAAGTCACTAAGTCTCTTGAGCTCGGCGAGTGAAATCTAACCAAGTCGTGGCGCAACCAGCTGGCCGGGGCATTTGAAACGCCAAAGCTCGATCGAAAGCCCGATAAACAGCAACAGCGTGGCAAAGAAGGTGTTCCCGTAGAGCTGAGCGCCGCGTGGAAATGGTATGCTGAGAGCTAGCGATGCCAGGGCTGGCAAGCTCCACCATAAAAGAGCCGAGCCTTTACCGATGAGTAGTCGGTGCGTTACTATCGCAAACGGCAGCATAAGCCAGGAATAAAAATACCCAAACGACAATGGTGTGATCATCAGCATCAGCAATAGGAGCAGAGCAAATTCGATCGCATCGCTCTCCGTCGTTCGCATATCGCGCTGAGGCATCACCGCGATAAACAAGATGCCGAGTGCCACTGCGACGCTAATGATGATCGCGTTGACAACCGGAAACTTAAGATCCGCGAAATTAACGTAAACCGGCTGGTGCGGTGCGGAAGCAGCGTCGGCATCGACATGGCGAAGTAACCGATTGCTCACACCGATGAGAGATTGATTTTTCCACGTGTAGCTGCGCATTGGACGCTGCCCCACAGTGACTTCGCTGTATTTTAACATTCCGTCGCTCCATTTCTCGAGGTCGTGCCACGCGCGCTGAGATCCTCGAAACGGCGCTGGTAAAATAAGAAGCAAGAACAGGAGTGCCGCGACAAGAGTAACAGCCGCGCTCCAATAGCGCCTGTAAACGAGATAAATGATCGCAAGAACCGGAAACGCTTTGATTGCAGCGGCAATTGCAAACAATCCACCGGCGACAAATTCGTGCTTCGCGCGCAGCGCAGCAAAAGCGCCAAGCATCAGCGCGAGCAAAACGAGGTTGGGCTGGCCAAGGTGATAGCTCGACCAGATGTAAACGATCATGAGCAGACTCGGAACTAAGTATAGCCACCGATTTGTTGTGCTTCGGTGGCCTCGAGCGAGAACGGCACTCAGTTTCGCGCTGTAAAACCAGGCCACGGAGTTGATCGCGACCAGAAGAAAAATCAATCCTCCCTGACCAAGTAGACTCGCGCCCGCCAGAAAGAGCGCGCACGGCGGCGGGTACATGAAATCGTACTTCCCAGCGCGAAAGAAATAGATTTCGTCACCGGCGAGCACATGTTTGCCTGTGGCGTACCAGAGTTCGTAATCAAAGATGCTGTGGCCGCGGAGGTAACGCAGGAGCGGAAGCACAGAAAAGACTGTTGCCGTCACGAAGAAGACCACGAGCAATGCGCGCAGCCCAGCCGGACTTTTCAATCGCTGATTCAAGTTTGACCACCACGTCACGGTTTGGGAGTCTTCACGTCTGTTATGTTGAGCAAAGCGAAACATCTCTGGTTACTTCAGGTGATTCGATCTCAGGCAGCACTGAGATCTTCGCTTCGCTCAGAATGACAGGGAAGGCGCCGTTGGTCTTGCTATTGCTTGGCCGTGTATCTGATGAATCATTTTGGCGAGGCGATGGGCGGACGCGCTTTGTGCCACTCCGTGCTCTGCTCGTAAGTATGCGCGATTTGTAAAATGCGCGCTTCGTGCAGCGGCTTGCCTAACAACTGCAAGCCGATCGGTAGGCGACGACTGTCCACCTCGGCGAAACCGCACGGCACACTGATTCCGCAAATTCCAGCGAGGTTGGCCGCGATCGTGAAAATATCGGCGAGATACATTTGCAACGGATCTGCAGTGCGCTCGCCTAACTTAAACGCCGGCACCGGCGACGTCGGCGAAATCAATGCATCGACCTTCTCGAATGCCTTCGCAAAATCCTGGCGGATCAACTCGCGCACTTTTTGTGCACGCAAATAATACGCGTCGTAATAACCAGAGCTCAAAACGTAAGTGCCGAGAATAATACGCCGTTTCACTTCCGGCCCGAAACCTTCCTCACGCGTGCGGCCATAAAGATCGAGCATGTCCCTGGGATTTTGTGCTCGATATCCATAACGAACCCCATCGAACCGAGCGAGGTTGGCCGAAGCCTCCGCCGTGGCCAGAATGTAATAGACCGCGATTGCGTAATCAGTATGGGGCAATGAGACATCGACAATCTCCGCGCCTAACGAATTCATCTGCTTCACTGCGGCGTTGATTGCAGCTTTCACTTGTGAATCGATCCCTTCGATCATGTATTCCTTCGGCAAGCCCAACCGGATTCCGCGCAAATCGTTTCCGAGGTTGGCAGCAAAGTCAGGCACGGGCTCGTTGAGAGAGGTGCTGTCTTGCGGATCATGACCCGCGATCGCGTTCATGATGAGCGCGGAGTCGTGAACAGTTTTCGTCAACGGCCCGATTTGATCGAGCGACGAAGCAAACGCGACGAGACCAAATCGCGAGACCCGCCCGTACGTCGGTTTGAAACCGACAACGCCGGAAAGCGCAGCGGGTTGCCGAATCGAGCCGCCAGTATCGCTGCCTAACGCACCGAACGCTTCGTTCGCAGCAACCGCCGCCGCCGAACCGCCACTCGAACCCCCTGGCACGCGCGACAAGTTCCACGGATTGCGCGTCAATTTCACGGCGGAATTTTCGGTGGACGAACCCATGGCAAACTCGTCCAGATTGGTTTTGCCGAAGGGAATCGCGCCCGCGGCGCGCAATTTTCGAATGACAGTGGCGTCGTAGGTGGCCTGATAACCATGCAAGATCTTTGACCCGCAGGTGCATGGTTGGCCCATCACACTGATGATGTCTTTGATGGCAAGCGGGACACCGCCCAGCGGAAGATCGACATTCGCTTTCTCCGCTTCTTTAGTGGCAGCATCTACGTCGAGCGAGAGGTAAGCGCCGATTTCGCCATCAACGGCTTCGATGCGGGCTCGCAAAGCATCAATGACTTCTCGCCCTGAAACTTCCCGGCGACGCAATAATGATTGCAGATCGGCGATACTCAGCGCCGGCAGATCCTTCTCCGTCATTCCACAACTTTAGGGACGATAAAAAGATCGTTCGCCTTTCGGGGGGCATTGCTCAAAGCTTGTTCCGCCGTAAACCAATCACGCGGCTCGTCTTCCCGAAAAACGTTGAAGACTGGAAGCGTGTGGGCAGCCGCTTCAACGTGACTCACGTCAGCTTGGCGCAGTTTTTCGACGTAATTCAGCACATCGCCCAATTGCTTCTGAAAAGCGGTCGCTTCCTCTTCTGTCAGATTGATCCGCGCCAGTCTGGCGACGTACGCAACATCGAGTTCTGAAGTTCCGGCCATGATCCCTCAAGAATGCAAATTGCTAATCAGCCAGATAACTGCTGCCGCGAGCGCCGCCGCAAGAAGGAGAAAAATGATTTGACCGTCCCGTCGCTCTTTGCGCAATGAACGAGGACGCCGGGCACTCCTGCTTTCGCGCTGGTCTTGCGCCGCGACCGAGACGCGGAATCGTTTATCTGTTCGATTATCTTTTCGTTCAGCCCGGTTTTTCTCGATCACCGGCACTTTTGCAACAAGCCGCTCAAGTTTTTCGAGCTTCTCGCGCAGTTCCGCTTCCTGTCGTGCTATTTCTTCCTGCCTGCGGCGAAGCGGCGGACTGGACTTGGGCGAACGACGAAACATCGCCATCACTTGCTCGCCAGCCAAACGAAAAGAGCAAGAGCAATGGCGCCAAAAATAATCAGCGGCAAAGTGAGTGCGATGCCAATCTGGAACCACTGAAAAAATGAACGTCCGTCGTTGCTCTCGTAAGCATCCGTCGCGACATCAGGCAATGATGCATCGGCCTCATTTCCACCCGCTGCCTGCAACCGGCTGCGTTGCTCATGGTAGACCGTGCGCGCCTCATCCACTGTGCTCAAAGCCCGGCTCAACTCCTTGTGCAAATCCGAGGGGTTCCAACTTTTTGGATCGATCGCTTCAATCAATTCCAAATGCTGGCCGAAACTTTCCCGGGCTGCCCGGATCTGTTCGAGCCTGCTTTGTGCGTTGTACGCCTCACGCTCGAGCACAACGAGCGACCGAGTCAGCTTATCGGCCATTTCCGCACGACCGTGCTCCAATTCCTCCTGGCGACGACTTAATTCTTCGAGCTCGCGCTTTTGTTTCTCGATTTGCTCCTGCTGGCGTTTGAGCTGGAGCAGTTGCTCCTGTGCCTTTTGTACTTGCGAATCCAGATGCTCGGGAGAAAGGGCTTCGTCCTCGCTCAATTCGAGCATTTGTTCAATCGGTCGAATTTTTTCTGCCATGACAAATCAGAACTCACCGTCCCGGCTCGCTGTAGCGCCACATTAAATGGCTCAATAGAGAATTCCAGATATTTCGTTAAGCAGGCGCGAAAAATTTCTCTGATTCGCGGTGACCTCATTAAGCTCCAAATTCCAACATCCAATCTCCAGAGAAACTTTAATGATCAAACATCAAACTCTTGACGCCCATGTCGATTGAAGATTGGTGCTTGACCCTTGACTGGATGTTGGAGCTCGGAATTTGGAGCTTTGCCATCATCGTCCCGGCATCATTTCCAGAAGGAAACCTTTGAAATATTCCGTTTCCGGAATCGTCGGCAGAACAGGATGATCAGGAGCCTGCTCGAACCGGCGCAAACGTCGCGCTGAACGCCGGGCGTCGACAAGCGCATCTGAGATTGTTTGCGAAAACGCGCTGTCGCTCACGTGATGCGAGCATGAAAAAGTCGCCAGGATACCTTCTTTCGACAGGAGCTTGAACGCGCGCATCTGTAATTCGCGATAACCGCGCAGCGCGTCGCGCAATCCGCTCCTGGTTTTCGTAAATGACGGCGGATCGAGAATGATCAAATCGTACTGCGCCCCGGCTTTTTCGGCCGCGCGCAGAAACCGAAAGACATCCTGTTCAATCCATCGCGCGTTCGATTCATTGCGCGCTGCGTTTCGCCTGGCAGCTGCAATGTTCTCAGGACTTTCTTCAACTCCGGTCACATCTGCTGCGCCTGCACGCGCGCAGGTCAGCGCAAATGCTCCCTGATTTGTGAAACAATCTAGCACGCGCCTGCCGCGTGCGAATCCGGCGACAGTTGGATAGTTGCATCTCTGATCGAGATAGAAACCGGTCTTATGCCCGCGTAGGAGATCGAGTTCGAACTTTACGTTGTCAACTTCGATCTCAATTTGCGACGGCGCATTTCCGCGCAAGATCTCCGTATGCAATTCCAATCCTTCTACCTTGCGAACCGGCGCGTCATTTCGCTCGATGATCGTCGCTTCCGCAAAAAGGTCCATAATCGCATCGGCAATCGAATCTTTTCGCATGTCGATCGCCAGCGTAAGCGTTTGGATCACGAAATGATCGCCGTATCGGTCGATGATTAACCCTGGAAGTCCGTCGCTTTCGCTCCAGACAACGCGACAGAGTTTTGGGTCGACGCCTCGCCGCGCACGGTACTCGGCCGCTTGGGCAATTCGGCGTTTGAAGAAATTCAGGTCCAGTTCCTGTTTTCGACGCGAAAAACGGCGCGCCACGATTTGTGACTTGGAATTGTAAATCGCGCTGCCGATCAAACGATCCTTACCGTCCTTGAGTGAGATGACATCGCCGTCCGCCGGTTTCCCAAAGACCTTGAGCACTTCGCTGGAAAACACCCAATCGTGTCCGTGCAAAATTCGCGCTCGCGGTTTGACAACGATTCCGGCCATGGTTTCAAATGAAGTGTGTGAGGTGAGAAGTGATTAGTGAGAAGTCAGTATCGTGCCCACTTCTTACCTCTTACGTCTCACTAATCACTACGCATATGCAAACCGCCACACAATCCTCCATCGACCTTCCGGGAATCAAGAAACTGCGCAGCGGCAAGGTGCGCGAAGTCTTTGATCTTGGCGACACGCTGCTGTTTGTCGTAACCGATCGTATTTCGGCGTTCGATGTGATCCTGCCCGATCCAATTGCTCACAAGGGCGCCGTTCTCAATCAAATTTCCGCGTTTTGGTTTAATCATTTCAACACAATCCAAAATCACCTTATCACAGCGAATTTCGAAGAGTTCCCGAAGAAATTGCGACCGTTCCGCGAGCAACTCGCCGGACGGTCGATGATCGTAAAGAAAACGACGCCGCTCCCAGTGGAATGCGTGGTGCGCGGTTATCTTGCTGGATCTGGATGGAAAGAGTATCAGGAATCGCAGAGCGTTTGCGGAATCAAGCTACCCTCTGGGCTAAAGCTGGCGTCCCCATTGCCGGAGCCGATCTTCACGCCAGCGACAAAGGCGGAGCAAGGTCACGACGAAAACATCGACATGAAGCGATGTGCTCAGATTCTCGGCGACGAAATCGCTAATCGCGTGAAAGCGTTGAGTCTCGAAATCTATTCGCGTGGCCGCGATTATGCCGCACAGAAGGGTATCATCGTCGCAGACACGAAGTTCGAGTTTGGCACGATGGATGGAGAATTGCTTTTGATCGATGAATGCCTGACGCCGGACTCTTCGCGCTTCTGGCCGAAGGATGAATATGCAATCGGACAGAGCCCGCCGAGCTTCGATAAACAGTTCGTGCGCGATTATCTGGAGACGCTCGACTGGGACAAAACTCCACCTGCACCGCGTCTGCCGAACGATGTTATCGAGAAAACGTCGGCGAAATACCTCGAAGCGTTTCGTCGGTTAACGGGCAGCGAGATCGCAAACGCCTAGAGTAAGTCGAATTGTTAATTCGCGCGCCTGCGCGGGCCTTTCAAGAAAATCTCATCCACCCGGCCCGATATATTGTTTATCATGACCGATCAGCAGCGTTCGATACCATCGCTGCGCTGGGTAACTCGCACATCTATACATCCAACCTCGACCGGCTGGTCCGCGAAGGTGACGGCTATGGTTCATGGCTGACGCGCGACCATCCGGACCGACTCCGCGGTAGCCCATCAAACAGCCGTCCCTTTAGCTCAGATCGATGGCCCTACGAAATTAATTCGCTAACGAGGGACCTTTCCTCCTTTAACTCCGCGACCGACGCATCGATTTTCGCGCGACTGAAATCGTTGATCGGTACTCCCTGCGCAATTTCCCATTTTCCACCATGAACGCGAACTGGGAATGAGGAGATTAATCCTTTCTCGACATCATAACTTCCGTCGGAACAAACTGCCACGCTGTGCCAATCGTTCCCGGGCGTGTCGTTAATAAGCGAAAAGACAGTATCAACGACCGCGTTCGCAGCGGAACCGGCGGACGAAAGTCCTCGCGCTTTGATCACTGCAGCGCCGCGCTGTTGCACAGTGGCAATAAATTCTTCCTTTAGCCATTTTTCGTCTCCGATCACTTCGTCCGCGGGACGATTGTCGATTCTGGCGTTGTAGAAATCCGGATACTGAGTGGAGGAGTGATTTCCCCAGATGCTCATGTTTGTAACCAAGCCAATGCCTACACCGGCTTTATGGGCGAGCTGTGCGCGTGCTCGGTTTTCGTCGAGCCGCGTCATGGCAAACCAGCGGTCGCGCGGAATTTCTTTCGCGTTATTCATCGCAATTAGACAATTCGTGTTACAGGGATTTCCGACTACGAGCACGCGCACATCGGAGGCAGCGTTTTTTTCAATTGCGTGACCTTGTCCGATGAAAATCTTGCCGTTGATCCCGAGCAAATCCTTCCGCTCCATGCCAGCCTTCCGGGGGACACTTCCGACCAGCAACGCCCAATTAATGTCGCGGAAGCCTTCACTGAGGTCAGCCGTGGGCACAACCGATTCGAGCAGCGGAAATGCGCAATCGTGCAATTCCATCACCACGCCATCCAGCGCGCCAAGCACATCTGGAATCTCAATCAAATGCAGAACGAGCGGCTGATCCGGCCCAAACATCTGTCCGGACGCGATACGGAACAGAAGCGCGTACCCAATCTGCCCAGCGGCGCCAGTTACAGCGACTTTAATCGGTGTCTTCATAATGCAATTAGCCATAAAGGCCTTGGTGAGCAAAGCCAAAGCCGTGATAGACTGATGATCGCCAATGTATCCGACCAAGCTAAACAAGATCATCAATCTCTTCGAGACCTTGCCCGAGGATGAGCGGCGCGAGACGCTCGTGTCCTACGCGGACAACGCGAAAAAGCAGGAGCCGCGCGAGGGCGAGAACTTTGAACTTGTCGATGTGCGCAAAGACGAGGAATGCACGGACACGGTCGGCGTTTATCTGCACGTGGATGAAAACGGCAGAGCGCACATTCGTATGACGCTCGGTCCGGAGGTGCAAACACTTACCCGCTCCATGACGGCGATTCTTTGCAAGGGACTGGAAGGCTCAACGCCGCAGGAAATTCTCGATCTTCCGAGCGATTTCGTCAGGCGAATCGTCGGGACGGAACTGGTGCGCATCCGCAGCCAGACTGTCTATTACGTCCTGACGCGCATCAAAAGCATCTGCAAGGTCTGGCTCAACCGACAGCGCATGGCGCAAGTGGCGTAATGGAGTTAGACTCGCTGACGTCCAGCTGCGATTCTCGCGTGACGACCGCGTGATTTCGTTTACCGTCCCCGCTGGCGCAGATGCCGCGAAATAACCAGCTCAACAAGATCCTGCTGATCGGCTCCGGTCCAATTGTGATCGGACAGGGTTGCGAATTTGATTATTCCGGCGTGCAAGCGTGCAAGGCGTTGCGCGAGGAAGGCTATGAGGTCGTGCTGGTGAATTCCAATCCAGCTACGATCATGACCGATCCAGAATTTGCCGATCGCACCTATATCGAGCCGATCACCCCGGAAGTGATCGAGGCGATCATGGAACGCGAAGAACCGGACGCCATTTTGCCAACTCTGGGCGGACAAACGGCGTTGAACGCTGCTATGGAATTGAACCGCAACGGCGCTTTGGCGCGACATGGTGTGAAATTGATTGGCGCAAACGCTCAAGCCATCGCGAAAGGTGAAGATCGCCAATTGTTCAAGGAAGCGATGTTGCGCATCGGGCTGGACGTACCGCGTTCCGGCGTGGCGCGTTCTCTTGGAGATATCGATCGGATAGTTCGTGAGATCAGAACGTTCCCTCTCATTATTCGGCCGGCGTTCACTTTGGGCGGAACCGGCGGCGGTATCGCTTATAATCGCGAAGAGCTCGATACAATCGCTGCACGCGGCCTCGACCTCTCGCCGGTTCACGAAGTGCTGATCGAAGAATCGCTGGTTGGCTGGAAGGAATTCGAGATGGAAGTGATGCGCGATCGAATGGACAACTGCGTGGTTGTCTGTTCCATCGAGAATTTCGATCCCATGGGCGTGCATACCGGCGACTCCATTACTGTCGCGCCAGCACAGACGCTCACCGACAAGGAGTACCAGATGATGCGCGACGCCGCGTTCGCGGTCATTCGCGAGATCGGCGTAGAGACTGGTGGATCGAACATCCAGTTTGCTGTGCATCCCGACAATGGCCGGATGGTCGTGATCGAGATGAATCCGCGCGTCTCGCGATCCAGCGCGCTGGCATCGAAGGCGACGGGATTTCCGATTGCGAAAATCGCGGCAAAACTCGCGGTCGGTTACACGCTCGATGAAATCAAAAACGATATCACGCGCGAAACGCCGGCGTGCTTCGAGCCGACCATCGATTACTGCGTGGTCAAAGTGCCGCGGTTTACGTTCGAAAAGTTTCCACAGGCAGAAGCAACGCTTACGACGCGAATGAAAAGCGTTGGCGAAGCGATGGCGATAGGACGGACGTTTAAAGAAGCCTTGCAAAAAGCGCTTCGCAGCCTGGAGATCAAGCGTTTCGGTTTATGCGGCGATGGCGCGGACAAAAATGTCGATCCTGAAACGTTGCGACTGAAGCTGGCGATCCCGAACGCGGAACGGATTTTTTACATTGCCCAGGCATTTCGGGATGGAATGTCGATCGATGATGTTTTTGAATTAACAAAGATCGACAGGTGGTTTTTACGGAATACGGCGGAGATCGTGGCGGAAACGCGATGTTTGAAGACGAAACATTTGCTCCGCGCGAAGAAGCTCGGGTTTTCAGATCGACAACTCGCAGTTGCAAATGGCGTGACTGCGACTGAAATCCGCGCGAAGCGGCAGTCGTCAGGAGTTTTGCCCACTTATCGCCTCGTCGATACCTGCGCGGCGGAGTTCGAAGCCTACACGCCGTATTACTACTCGACGTATGGGGACGAGAACGAGCGGCGCGACGGTGCCAAGCGCAAAATCATCATTCTCGGTGGCGGACCGAACCGGATCGGCCAGGGAATTGAATTCGACTATTGCTGCGTGCATGCGGCCTTCGCTCTGCGCGAATTCGGATTCGAAACAATCATGGTTAACTCGAATCCTGAGACGGTTTCCACAGATTATGACACCAGCGACAAACTTTACTTCGAGCCGCTCACCCTCGAAGACGTGCTCAACATTTGCGATCAGGAGAAACCTGACGGCGTGTTCGTCCAGTTTGGCGGTCAAACACCGCTGAACCTGGCGGACGGATTGAAGGCTGCGGGCGTACCAATTCTGGGCACACAGCCCGAGAGCATCGAGACTGCAGAAGATCGGCAATTGTTCGCAGCCATGCTGGACAAATTGGGCTTGCGCCAAACTCCAAATGGATCGGCGATTAGCACTGAGGAGGCTGTGGCAATTGCGAAGAAGGTTGGTTACCCCGTTTTGGTGCGGCCTTCGTTCGTGCTTGGCGGACGCGCCATGGAGCTCGTGTACAACGAGGAGGACCTTCGGCGTTACATGGCAAGCGCAATTGAGGTAACGCCGGATCGTCCGGTGCTGATCGACCGTTTTCTGGAAGATGCGGTTGAAGTCGATGTCGATTGCATCTCAGACGGCGAAACGACTGTGATTGGTGCAATCATGGAGCACATCGAGGAAGCAGGCATTCACAGTGGCGACAGCGCATGCGTGATTCCGACATTCTCGCTGTCGCAGAAAGTGGTTGATGAGATTTCTGCGGCAACGAAGGCGATGGCACGGGAGTTAAACGTGTGCGGGCTGATGAACGTGCAATTCGCGGTGAAAGGCGACGACGTTTACGTTCTGGAGGTAAATCCGCGCGCGTCGCGCACGGTTCCATTCGTCAGCAAGGCAATTGGTGTTCCGCTTGCAAAACTGGCTGCCAAGGTGATGACCGGAAAATCATTACGCGAGCTCGGTTTCACAGAGGAAATCGTGCCGAAACATTTCTCAGTGAAAGAAGCGGTGTTCCCGTTTCTGCGCTACGAAGGCTTGGACATTTCGCTCGGCCCGGAGATGAAATCGACCGGCGAAGTAATGGGTATGGATGTCGATCTCGGCCTCGCCTATGCAAAATCGCAGATGGCTGCGCCGCCGCCGCTGCCGAAAAAAGGAAAAGTCTTCGTCAGTGTTAAAGACGCCGATAAGGAAGCGGTGATCCCGGTCGCGCGGGAGTTTGTGAAACTCGGCTTTGAAATCATTTCCACGAGTGGGACCGCAGACGCGCTGACAAAAGCGAAAATTAAAGTAACCAAAGTCTTCAAGATCCACGAGGGACGGCCGAACGTGCTCGACCGCATCAAGAATGGCGACATCAACTTCATCATCAACACGCCAAGCGGCAAAATTCCGCGCGAGCACGAGGTGGTGATTCGCAATGCGGCACTCGCCGCGAAAATCCCGATCATGACGACAGTGCGCGCCGCGCTGGCGAGCGCGAATGGAATCCGATCACTGCAAAAACGCAAAGTCCAGGTGCGTAGTTTGCAGGAATATCACAAGTGAATGACGAAATCCGAATGTCGAACGTCGAAGCAAATCCAAATGACCGAAATCCAAACTCCAACGTTCAATCTGTCATTCCAAGCGACATGACATCGCATTGATGCCATTTGTCAGCATGAAATTCTCGATCCTCCTTGCCGTACTGTTAAGCGTGGTGGTCTTTGCCGCAGAAGAAAAGAGAGAAGCTTCTCTTATGAATAGCTCAAACGAAGTCGCTGTGATCAAAACTAACGAAGGTGAAATGGTCGTGCAGTTTTGGACTGATGCCGCGCCAAACACAATCGCGAATTTTAAGAAGCTGGCGGGTCAAGGTTTCTACGACGGCACGATTTTCCATCGGATCGTCAAAGGATTCATGATTCAAGGAGGCGACCCGAATTCGAAGGATCCTGGAAAAGAGAGTTCTTACGGAGAAGGCGGGCCTGGTTACAAAGTCAAAGCCGAATTTAACAATCATTCCCACGATCGCGGTGTCATCTCGATGGCGCGCGGTCCTGATCCGGACTCGGCTGGATCGCAATTCTTCATCTGTCTCGCTCCCGTTCGACGGCTTGACGGGCAATACACCACGTTCGGTAAATTGATCAAAGGCGTTGATGTTCTGGAGAAAATCGGCAACACGCCGGTCGAGCGAAATGCTCAGGGCGAAATGAGCAAGCCGACAAAACGAATCGTGATCGAAAGCGTCAAGATCGTGCCAGCGGAATCGGTGAAGTAGCCGTCATCCTTGTCATTCCGAGCGAAGTCGAGGAATCTCTCACCGTTGAAATAACTAGAGATGTCTCGACTTCGCTCGACATGACAAAGGTTGCTCTCATCCAAATGCGATGCGGCTCGGAGCCGGAGAAAAACCTCGCTCACGCAATCGAACTGATTCGCGAGGCGGTACAAAAAAACGCGCAGATCGTTTGCTTACCGGAGCTTTTTCGGTCGCAATACTTCTGTCAGACAGAAGAGCACAAGAATTTCGATCTGGCCGAGGAAATTCCGGGCAAATCCACATCGGCATTGGGAGAAGTAGCGCGAGAAACCGGCGCCGTGATTATTGCGTCACTTTTCGAGAAACGCAGCGCCGGCGTTTATCACAACACCGCGGTAATCATTGACGCGAATGGAAATTTGCTCGGCAAATACCGCAAGATGCATATCCCGGACGACCCGCTGTATCACGAGAAGTTTTATTTCGCTCCCGGCGATCTTGGGTTTCAGGCGTGGCCAACAGCGCAGGGAAAGATCGGCGTTTGCGTTTGCTGGGACCAATGGTATCCGGAGGCAGCGCGCCTAACGGCGTTGCATGGCGCGGAGATTATTTTTTATCCAACAGCAATAGGGTGGCACCCTTCGGAAAAGAAGGAGTTCGGCGCAGCGCAACATTCCGCGTGGGAAACGATCCAGCGCAGCCACGCAATCGCGAATGGCTGTTATGTCGCGGTGCCGAACCGGGTCGGACATGAAGCGCCTGCGGGCGGCGATGGGATTGAATTCTGGGGACAAAGCTTCGTCTGCGGACCAGATGGCGAAATCATCGCAAAAGGATCCGTCGACCGGGAAGAGATTGTGATGGCCGATGTGGATTGGGCCCGGGTCAATGAGCAACGGACCCATTGGCCATTTTTGAGGGACCGCCGCGTCGATGCCTACGGCGGGCTTGACGAGCGGATGATAGACTAATTTCCGAGCGCTTGCTGCGGCGCCAGCTGAGGTCTAAAAGCCTGAAACGCCTGTCTCGGATTTAAGCGTTGTGTTAATACGGTGGCGATGACCACGAGAGTTTCTCAACGCATGCGCCGGCCATGGTATCGGCCCTCTTTGACGATGCAGATCATGATCGGGTTGGTTGTCGGCGGTGTGATCGGCTGGCTCAGGCCCGATTGGGGGAACGCGGTTTATTTCTTGCGCGACATCTTCATTAATTTGATTAAATCGATCATAGCGCCGCTGGTGTTCTCGACCATTGTGGTTGGAATCGCAGGCGCAGGTGCGTTGCGAAAAGTGGGACGGATGGGCGTGAAAGCGCTCGTCTATTTCGAGATCGTCACTACAGCAGCGCTGTTCATTGGCCTGGCTGTAGTTAATTTCACGAAGCCAGGCATAGGCGTAACTCTCGCCGCCACGAACACCGACGTCATTAAGACAATCGAGCAAAGTCATCCAAAGACTCTGGTTGAAACCATCGTCCACGCGTTTCCCTCGAGCGTGATCGAAGCAATGGTGCGCGGTGACGTTTTGCAAATCGTCATGTTTAGCGTGCTGTTTGCGCTCGCTGTTTCAGCAGTTGGTGAAAAAGGGAAACCAATCGTCCGGGCGATGGAAAGTCTCGCCCAGATCATGTTCAAGTTTACGAATTACGTGATGCTCTTCGCGCCAATCGGCGTAGGTGCGGCGATGGCGCATACTATTGGCACGCAGGGTCCGGGTGTGTTGGTGAATCTCGGCAAGTTGATCGGCTCGCTTTATCTGGCTCTGGTGATTTTCATCCTGTCGAGCTTTGGACTGGTGATCTTGATCGCGCGCGTGCCGTTACGACAATTTATCCGGGCAGTCCGCGAGCCGGCGGCGCTCGCATTCGCGACCACCAGCAGCGAATCGGCGTTGCCGAAAGCAATGGAATCGATGGAGCGTTTCGGTGTGCCGCGACACATCGTGGGGTTCGTCATGCCAACGGGATACTCGTTCAATCTCGACGGCTCGACGCTTTACCTGGCGCTCGCTTCCGTGTTCGTAGCGCAAGCAGCCGAGACGACAATGGGTTGGCACATGGGTTTTGGTCAACAGGTAGTGATGATGCTCACGCTCATGCTCACGTCCAAAGGGGTGGCCGCCGTGCCGCGTGCGTCGCTCGTTATTTTACTCGCGACGCTGAACAGTTTTTTGCCAGCAGGTTTGGGACCGATCGGTGTAGCGATTATCTTCGGCGTGGACGAATTGATGGACATGGGGCGCACTTGCGTGAATGTGATCGGCAACTGCCTGGCGACTGTGGTCGTGGCGCGTTGGGAAAGAGAATTCGATGAAAGCCGCGCCCGCGTTTTTGGTACGCCCGCTGAAGCGGAGTTGGATTTGAAATCAGATGACGTTGCCTTCGCCGATGCCGTCGTACAAGGCGATTGACAATTCTATACGAGTTGGCGGTGTGGCCGCTTTCAAGACGTGCCGACAATTTTCGGCTGACTTTTTTGCGACTGGCACGCACGGCGCGCGCGAATAGGAAATGAATTGACAAGCAATTCACATTACCGAAATGTCAAAATTCTAATCCATCCAAACCTATGAAGAAAATACTAGCAACAACCCTGATATTCTCTGCTATCGGCTTGGGCGTTATTGCGTTTGGGGTAGGCGGCTCGCCTCGACCGAATGCAAACGCTGACGACTTCATCCGCGGCCCCGACATGGATCGCTCGAGTGCCGTCGTGCAACTCAAAGGTGATCCTCTGAGTACGAGTCCTCGTACCAAGCCGGCACCCGGCAGAAAAATTGATTTCAACAGCAATGCCGTGAGATCGTATCGCGCCCAGTTGAACGCTGGACGGAACGAATTCAAACGGTGGCTGCGAGCAAATGCCCCTGCAGCAAGGGTTACGAGCGAGTACGATGTCTCACTTAATGCGGTAGCGGTGCAACTCAACGGGACGTCGCTGCAGACCATCATGGACGCGCCGATGGTGGAGCTGGTCGATTACAACGCCCTTTATCATCCCAACCTGAGCCAAAGCTACCAGATCATCAACGCGTCGGATGCCTGGACTGCCGCGGGCGGCAGATCCGTCGCCGGGGCAGGTATCAAGATTGGAGATATCGACACGGGGATTGATGAAACCCATCCTTTCTTCGACCCAACTGGCTTCAGCTATCCCCCGGGCTTCCCAAAGTGCGACGCAGCAGATAGCAATTCACACCACCAAGATCAAGACTGTAAGTACGTCTCGCCAAAAGTCATTGTTGCCAAGGTCTTCTACAATAAGGCCAATCAGCAGGGCCTCGATGCCCAGGCCATTCAAGACCACGGGACACACACAGCAGGGATTGCAGCCGGCGTGACCGGTCAGACTGCCGTCGTCAACGGCGTGAGTATCGATGATATGTCTGGGATAGCGCCGGGCGCATGGCTAGGTAATTACAATGTCTTTCCTGGCAATGTTCTTAATGCCCGCAGCGAGGACATTCTGAACGCTGTTGATGCAGCAATCGCCGATGGAATGGACGTTCTCAATCTGTCGCTGGGTGGCAGCTACCATGGCAATAACGACCTTCTTGCGATGGGTCTCGACAACGCAGTGGACGCCGGCCTCGTAGTCGCCGTGGCTGCCGGCAACAGCGGCCCTGGGCCAGGCACCGTTGAGTCACCCGGCCGCGCCCGTAAAATCATCACTGTTGCCGCGAGCACAAATAGGCATTTCGTCGGTCAGCCGTTCACCTATCCCGCAGGCGGCGGAACAACGATCGGCGCGGCGGTCGGTGACTTCGACCCGTTGGCTACCGGCTCGTTCGGGCTGTACTTTAACACCCAGCTCACCGCCTGCACCAGCGTGGATCCGGGGGCTTCCGGCAATGTCGTGGTCGTCAACCGCGGCGGTTGCACGTTTAGCACGAAAGTGCGCAACGCCATCGCGGCCGGAGCTATTAGCGTTGTGGTAATCAACAACGTCGCCGGTGATCCAGTCGCAATGGCAAAGGATGGCGGCGGCGGCGATGACTTGCCGGCAGTCATGATCGGCAAGAATGAAGGGGCAGATCTGAGAACTGCCAACCCGCCCGATGCCTCAGCAGTCGCGACGTTCCAAGAGTTCGTCACTCCCAACCAGGATATCCTCGCTGGCTTCAGCAGCCAGGGCCCCACGGCGGTTGATTTCGCCGTTAAGCCTGACGTGACCTCGGTTGGCGTGAACGTCCTCAGTTCCATCACCTGTGTGGGCAAGCCGGCCGGCTGCCCGGGCGACGGTTCAGGCTGGGCTTTCTTCAGCGGCACGTCGATGTCAACGCCGCATATCGCGGGATCGGCGGCCGTGCTCTTGAACCTCAATCCGTCCTGGTCGCCTGCGCAAATTAAGTCAGCGCTCGTTAACCACGCCGATTTGGTAATCAAGGATGCCGTGACCGGCTTGCACGATGTCGGCCCGACAGCGCAAGGCGCCGGGCGCGAGAATCTTTCGGTCGCCGCAGATGCGACGAGTTGGATGGATCCAGTGGCGGCGAGCTTTGGCAAGGTCACCGTCGGCCATCCGACGTCGCTCACGATCACACTGTCCAACCCGACCGGTACCGACGAAACGTTCAGCGTCTCTGTTACGAAGTTTACACCGGACACCTTCGGAGGAACGGTCCCGAGCGTCTTTGATGCTGGAATCTTGAGCGCGGGCGATAATCGGATCACTGTGCCAGGTAGCGTAACCGTGCCGGCCAACGGTTCGACCACGATGACAGTGACGGTCAGTGCGGGGCTCGGCGAAGTAGTTCAAGGTTGGATTAACCTGGATGGCCCCGGCTCCAACGATCTGCACTTCGCGTACTACGCTATAGTCGGCCCCTAGGTCTGCGAAGTAGTTCTACAAAACAGGGACGCGAATAAAATCGCGTCCCTGTTTTTTCTTGGCAGCCCCGTCAGAACATTTGCAGTAGCGTCCGCATCATTCATGAAAGATCGACAAAGTTGGACGCTTCCAGCTAAGATTCGCGGGCCATGCCACCTTTGCACACACTCACCGGAGCAATTTATCTGACGCAGATTTTCGGCTCCGCTTTTCTTGCGATTCTCTTCCTTCAATCCGGGATCGATAAAGTCATCGATCACCGCGGTAACCTTGAATGGCTAAAAGGACATTTTGCCAAGAGCCCGCTGGCCGGAGTTGTGCCCGTTCTATTGGCGGGGATCACGATTCTCGAGGTTGCAGGCGGAGCGTTGAGCGCGATTGGATGCATTATGCTGATCGTTTCGCGAGAACCGACCATCGCCTTCTACGGTGCTGTCATTTCAGCCGTTGCGATTGTTGCGTTGTTCTTCGGACAACGAATGGCGAAAGATTACGGCGGCGCGGCCGTGCTTGTTCCGTACTTCCTGCTCGCGCTAATCACAATTTACCTGCTCGCACAGTAAGACATTTGACCGGCCCGCCTATTTTTTGCCGATCTTTGGCGGGAAAAGCCAAAGAAGTTTTCCTTCCTCGGATTCTGAGTCCATATCGACCAGCGCGACCCCAGCTTTGGAGAGTTTGAGCGACGCGCCGGTTAGACCTGAAATAACGTTGGTGAAGTCCGGTTCGTGGCCGACAAGCATTAAAACATTTGCACGGTGCCGCTTCACAACTGTTCGCAATTTGCTTGTGCCAAATCCCGGTGCGAGCGATTCATCCTTGCGCACCTTCGCTTTCAGATAGTCGGCCGCGATCTCGGCGGTCTGCGCTGCCCGCGGCAACGGGCTGGTCACGATTAAATCGGGCCGCACTTTCAGGCGATCCAGAAATTTCGCCACGTCGCGCATTTCTCTTTTTCCGCGCTTGGTCAGCGGGCGTTCGTCATCGGGTTTTTTCCAACCTGGCCACTCGGCTTCACCGTGTCTGAGAAAATAAAGTTTCATGTTAACGGAGTTAAGAAGTTAAAGCGTCACAAAGTTATAGGGAAGAAAACATTTGATGGTAATGTATCTTAACTTTGTAACCGTTTAAATATTTCTAACTGCTTTAGAGAATTTGCCATTTCGGTCGCCGTGTTCGCGAGTCAATTTGCCAGAGTCGAACTCCACCCAGGAAGGCGTTCCGATTATGTCCGAGTTCAATTCCCTTTGGGATCTCGTTCAATTCCTTGGCATTTCCACCGCCGAGCACGACATAATCGGCAATGAGTGATTTCTTCAATTGCACAAGAGCGTGCTGAACATCGCGCTGCCAGGCTTTTTCGCCGAGTCGCCCCTGACCGGCTTTGCCAAGATAATCTTCAATGATGCTGCCGTTTCGATAGGGCAAGTCGCCCAATTCGAGAGGAAGGACATAATTCTCCCAAACCAGAGCGGACCCGAGTCCTGTCCCGAGTCCGAGAAAGAGCATCCGGCGACCGTGGTAGCT
>JBKOYG010000016.1:0-4979 GCA_046725285.1 Verrucomicrobiota bacterium | reverse complement strand
TAAGATCCTCTATCCCTCCCTCCGTTTGGGCTACGTCGTTGCTCCAGAACAGTTGGTAGATTCGATGGCCAAGATCCGGAGCGTGATGGACCAACACTCTCCCGCCATTGACCAGGCAACCCTCGCTCGATTCATAACGGAGGGATTTTTCCTAAGTCACATCAAACGAATGCGAAAAATCTATTCCGAGCGAAGAGAGTTCTTCATCGCGGAATTCAACAAATTGCTAAGTGATCGATTCATTCTTCAGATTCCGGAAGCCGGACTAAACTTCGTCGCGTGGCTTCGTCGCGAAAAAGATTTCGAGCGAGTCGCGCGTGTCCGTGCCGAGATCGGAATCAAACCATCACCGCTATCGTTTTACTGCATTCAGGCGAAGCTAAAGCCTGCGTTTGTCTTTGGTTTCGCGGCCTGGACGCCAGCCCAGATTCGCGAAAGCCTTGTTAAACTCGCATCTGCACTCCGAAGTGCGGGGGATTCGCCGGGCAGGACAATGGGTGGGCATGTCTAACAAGAAATCGCTTCCAAAGAAAAGGCGTAGGCGCTCGATCATCGCATTCGAGATGATTCGACTTGATCGCGCATCCACGGAACCCCTCCATCAGCAGCTTTATCGCCAGATTCGCGACGAGTTGAAGCCGGGCAGCTTCAACACGGCTCGTCTCGACCTTCTTTCCGCCCGGGCGTTGACGTGTCGATGTATCACCAGCGCAATGGGCAGGCCCACGCAAAAGAGGTGAATCACCAGTTGCGACCAGCCCATCGGTGGCTTGAATAAGATCGGCGTATGCAGGTAAAGGCTGCGAACCCACGACAGCAATGGCGCCGTGCCGAAGTTGTTGACCGCGAAAACCGCCGCTCCATAAAGCATTCCCACAGCCACGACTCCCGAAAGCTTCTGGGGCAAGGAAAACCGCCGGCTTAGCGCGTAGAAAATCGTCGCCACGGTGAGCGCCATTGTGAAATGCATCAGCAGACCCAGCGCCGCGATTGCCAATCCACCGTTCAACGCGCCGCGTCCTAGCAGCCCGGCGGCTATACCTTGGAGTAGCCGAACCGGTGTCCTGCCTGTTTCAATGTACACTTGGATGCAGGCCGCCGTGATGTCGAGCACTCCAACAAGCGCGCCCGCGAATAGAATGGGTTTGAGGCTTTTCATAACAGGGAGGATGGTGCTGAATTTGGCGAGCGCCTGCCGTTTATCACAAGACCCAGTTAGCAAAGTTTCACAAGGCCAGTTGGCGCGAACGCGTTCGGTGTGAATGATCAACCATGAAAATGCGAACAAGACACCACTAACGGCCCGCAACTGAGTGGAGACGACAAAGTCAAAGTCGAGAGTAATTTGCTAGTCATAATCGGCGTCGCATTTATTTAGTTGGCAGTTTCAAAGCTGGCACCGCAGAGACATCGATCCGGTAAATGTCACCAAGTCCGTTGCCGGGCGCGTGCAGCTCTTGCAAGATCTCGGGCGCTGTGCGGCGGGGCGGTTTTGCAAACAATTCTGGCACGCGGCAACTCATTATTGCCCGGACGCGTGCGAAAGGAAGTCCGGCGATTGCCTGGTATGTACTAGTTATCGGTTTGGATGCTTTTAACAGATAGCTGATGCATGAACTGATTAGTCCGCTAGCAGACTAAAACGCCTATCGGAACCAATCCCCATTAAACAAAAACTCTTACTTTTGCTCTTCAATGAACCATCGCAGCCGCGAACGGTGGGCAGGGTCCAAGATTACCAGTTCTGGCGCGGCTCTAAGCAGGCCAGTAACTGAGAGCGATTGCATGGAGCGCTCCGCCAGCGGAGTGAACCGCGTTTCCAACGTTTTGTTGTCTTTTACGATACCGAGCCACACCAGATAAGGGCCGTCCGTTCGTACCGGCAATTGAGGGAAGTTATTTGGCGTATCGAGCGTGACGAGAACGCCGGCTTCACGCGCGCCCGCAGATCGGTAACCGGCAAACGTGGCCTCCGCTTGTTGGGCAAAAGCATCGACACTATTCGGCTTAACAGCGAAGATTTGCGCGATCACGACGCCTTGAGCGCCCTTTGCTTCCCTGACCGGATCGACAGCGGGAAGCATGGGAATGCCACGTTCAGGACTTAGCGGACGCAGGAGCAAGACGTTATCAGAGTCCACCATCAGATCGTTCATAGTAGACGAATGCTCCCTCCATAGCGGACCGTAGTAGAAACCTGCGTTGATTATGGCGCGAGCGTCAGTGTTCTTGAAACCTCTCAGCCACGTAAACATGACCGGATTCCTGCGCTCGAAAAATTGCCCAAACGCTATCGCGCCCATCTGCTGAAAAGCTTCGGGAAAATAGCTCTCAAAATACTCAGCGAAGTGTTCCCTTTCGCCGTCCTTGATGATGTAGCGGCGAAACTCGATAACCTGAAAATCTTTCAGGTGTTTCACGCGATCCATGGCCTTGTTCTCCGTTTTCTGATTAGTCTCAGCAAATGTCGCAGCGCTGAGTGTAAGGAGTAAACTCGTCGACAAAAAAAATTGACGCATTGATCATCTGCTCTTGAATTCGCTACCTACAACTCGAGCCGCTTCGCTAGATACAGGCGGGTACATGAAAGCTAATCTGACACCACCGAATGGTGTTCGTGCATCACCATCCATTGGCCATCAATCTTTTTAAGTCCAACACTTAGGCGCACAGTCGCTGACCCTTGGCCAGTTCCAGCGCAATCAAGAATGCCGGCGCAAAACGCCACGTCTCTCCCAGCCGTCACATCGAGTTTTCTAAGCCGAAACTTTCCGGCGTTACCCAGCCAATTAAAAAAGTCTTTCCAAGACTCTTTATAGGCTTTCATCCCCTGCAGCTCAATTGTAGGAACGTCAAACATCAGGATGTCTGGAGAGTGGTGAGCGAGAACATTGTTGAGATTGCGTTTTTCTACCGCTTGGACCCACGATTCTATTAGCTCCCGAATTTTTGATTCGTCTGCTGTAGTTTGCCCCACGTTGTTCTTAAAATTTTGAATTGGGTCATCGAGCTGCCAAGGGTTCAGTGATATGCCTCCTCTCATAGGTTTAATCTGGAATTTCGGCCTCAACGAGTTTCGATAGCAGAGTCAGCGATTCTTGCCAGCCGAGATAACACGCCTCGGCAGGAATGACGCCGGGCACACCTTCTTGCACAACGTTCAACTCCGTCCCGCAGGACACCTTTTTGATGGTTATGGTTGTTTGCATTTCTCCGGGCAGCTTCGGGTCATCGAATTTGTCCGTGTAGCGAATGCGTTCTTGTGGCTTCAGCTCGACATAGGTTCCGCCGAAGGAATGGCTTTTACCGGTAGTGAAATTGGTGAACGACATTTTGTAGGTGCCGCCGACCTTTGCGTCCATCTGGTGAACCTTTCCCGTGAATCCATTCGGCGGTAGCCACTTGGCCATTGCATCCACGTCAAGGAACGCGCGATAGATTTTCTCAGGCGTGGCACGAAGCACGCGGTGAAGCTGGATCGTGTTTGTGATGCTGGTTGACATAATTGTTGTCCTCTCAGTTGTTGGTTCGGTTATTCCCTTTTGTATTCATAGTTTTTTAGCTGATGCCTTGCGGGCAACCAACCACTCGGCCCTCAATACGATTTTATGGGGAGTCGTGTAGTTAGCGTTTGTTTTGCTGCGTTCCATTGCTTCGATTTTCATTTCGTTCTCCTCTGTTCTCTTCGGTTTGATGATTTCGGTTGGACTTCCAACAAAGTTTCTTCACGGCCAATGCCGTTAAACCACCAGTCGAGCTCGCACTAACTGCCGTCAACAGCGCGTTTGTTATACAGGCTGAGCACATGGGATTTGAGCAGTTTCGTTTCAGTTCATCTAGTACAACGAACGAAGAACCGTCATTTAGGACATCATCGGGGTGTTTTTCTTCCTGGTACTCTAGCCAACGGCAGCCTCGCCGGACGAGTCCGTCATGTGGCGGACGAGATGGCGTGCTGAAAAGCGTGTGCGCTACTGACCTCTCACCGCTTTACGAATTTCAGCGCCATTGAATTCAGGCAGTAGCGGAGATGGGTTGGAACGGGACCATCATTGAACACGTGCCAAGATGCGATCCGCAGCGCGCGCATTTCACCTCATCCCGCGTCATCCCATAACTCGTAATCCGCAGCAGCCCCCCCGATGCTCAACTCACGAGGCCGGCATTGCGCCTCGCCACGCCGAGGGCGACGGGTTGGGTGGAGTGACCAGCGACGGGGAATCGTACCGCTTCATTTCCGTGTCCGCCTCATTTGCCCCGCGGTACGCCTGTCACGCGAGCTAGGATTCCGTGCTCAATGCCGGAAGCATCTCTGTAACGACCACAGATAAATCCGTGCGCATTGATTCCGTTAAGCGATGTAAAGGTTGACCCGGGATAATCGAAAGTGAAAAATTGATTTGGCGGGACAAAGAAGAGTCCATGAGTCACGCCTGAGCTGTCCGAATATCTGCCCACCATCCAGTTACTATCGTTAAGTCCAAACAGGATTGTTCCAGTGGAGCCCGAAGGATCGATCGGGAAGTGCAGCGCCCCATTGGGATCCCGGAAGTAGCCGTGAGGGATTCCTGAGCTGTCTAAATAGTATCCCACCACCTGGTTTGAACGATTGAGCTGGTCGGCAAAGGTCGTGCTAGCTCCCGGGACGCTAAACGGCGTTACGGTTCCGCCAAGGTTGACGAACGCCTGGAAGATCCCGCTGCCGTAAGAAAACCCGCCGACAAAGTCGGCGACATTATTTATCCCAAGCACAACGGTGGCGATCGCGCCGGGAAAATTGTATTCTGTGAAGGTGCCGCCCGACAGGAAAAACCCGTGATCGAAGCTATCGCTTCCAATGTAGTCACCGCAGACTGTGCGTGAGTTATTGATGCCTCGTCCTTGGGTAAGATTGCCGGTATCGTTAGGTTCGACGATCGGCGCGCTAAACTTACCATTGTTGAACCGGACAAAACCGCGCTGCACCAAGCTCGAATCGA
>JBKOYG010000098.1:0-22742 GCA_046725285.1 Verrucomicrobiota bacterium | reverse complement strand
TGGACATCAGTTGCCCAGCGATTACACGCAATTTCTCGATCCGAACGCACTCGATGGCGCAGTGATCGGACGCGATATGCGCTTTTTCGATTACAGCTACTACGGCAGCGGCATTCCCGGCGATGAGCTGACCGTCGCGTTTGCGGAAAATGCGCTGAGCGTGATGGAAAGCCTCGGTGCGACTGTCGTTGACGTTGATACGGGGGACGTATTCGCTTACAACGGCGACGAGTTCACAGCGTTGCTGTATGAATTTAGAGCGCAAATCGCCGACTACCTCGCGACGCTCACGCACACCGATATGCACACGTTGGCCGACCTGATTGCGTTCAACGACGCGCATTGTCTGCAAGAGATGCCCTACTACGACCAGGACGTATTCTTATTGTCGGAGCAGTTCCCAGGTTATCCGAACGATCCCGCCTACATCGCCGCGCGAACGCATGCCCGCACTGCTGCGCGCTCTGGCATTGATGGTGTAATCAATTCGGGTGTCGATGCGATCGTCGCTCCGCACTTGACTAACTCGACCGGACCCGCAGTGGCGGGTTATCCAAATTTGTCGATACCGGTGGGCATTCGCGATAGCGGCCGGCCGGCGGGAATGCTCATGTACAGCACCTTCCTGCATGAACCGCAGCTAATCGGCTTTGGCTACGCGTTGGAGCAGGCGTTAAATGTGCGGCAGCAGCCGCAGTTCCTCGGTGCCGTCCAGCCGATTCCGAACGGCGGATTTTGCACCGGTCATCACAATCATGGCCAACCGCATCTCCCGCACGGCAAGATCTTCTAAGATCGCGAAGCTTCAGTCTTGAGCACGCGAGCAGAATGGCGATTCTGCTCGCGTGACAATCTTTCTCGGATGCGGCTTTGCAGCAAAATATCGTGAAGGCGGTGGAAATTTTTCCGTCCCACTGCAGTGGATGCTTGGCCTGCGGCGCTTAAAACTTGACGCTATCTGGCTTGAGCTCTTACCGGCGACGAGCGACCCGCACGCCGATCAGGCCAGGATCGACAACTTCCAGCGGCAACTGCGTGCGCACGGGTTGGCTGGTCGTTATTGCCTGCTTTATCAGAAACCGGCAGCGAGCGCACATGATCTCGACGCGATTCGCTGTATCGGAATGTCGAAGCAAGCGCTGCTCAATCGACTGGCTGGACCAAATGCGCTGCTGAATCTCAGTTACTCAGTTCACCCGCCATTTCTTTTGCAATTTGAACGGCGCATCTTTTGTGATCTGGATCCGAGTGAAATTTTCTATTGGATGACCAAAATGGAGCTCGGCCAGTCGTATCACCACGAATTCTGGACGATCGGGCTCAACGTTCACAGAAACGATTGTCAGCTACCGAAATCATCTCTGCGCTGGAAAACATTTTATCCCCTCGCTGACACGAGACTGCTCCAACCGAAGCCTCGCCCAAGGCTGCCGAAACTCACGACAATTGGGCAATGGTACTGGAGCGGTGCCGTCGAGGTAGCAGGAGAATTCCCCGACTTATCAAAGAAAGTTATGTTCGAGCCGTATCTCAGTTTACCAGCGCGCGTGCCGGAGGCGCAGTTCGAACTAGCGATGAATATCAGCCCGGATGATCCCGAGATGGCGCGTTTGCAACACCTTGGCTGGCACGTTGTCGATCCGCACCGCGTTGCGCGGACTCCGCGCGCGTACCGTCGATACATGGCGAGCGCACTTGCAGAGTTTACGGCCATCAAGGGTGTGGATGTAGCTTGGCAAACCGGCTGGTTAAGCGATCGGGCTGCGGCATTTCTTGCACTGGGGCGGCCGGTGATCACGGAAGACACCGGCGCAACCAGTTATCTCCCACTTGAGAGCGGATTTCGTTTCATCCGCAACATCGATGAAGCGGATACGGCGGCGAAAGAAGTATTGCGCGATTGGAGGCCACTATCGAAACAGGCGCGAGCGTGCGCCGTGGAGGTTTTTGATTCCGAAAAGAATCTTCGCAAGATCCTCAATCTTTAAGAATTTTGTTCCGGCGGCCCGCTGCCTGCGCCTTAGAAAATAACCTTGCCCGCACAACAAGAAAATGCCGCTCGTTTTGCCGTTGCAAAACGATTTTCGGGTGTTACTCGTTGTCCCGTTATGGCTGATTTGATGAAAGCGGATGAGCTGAAAACGCGGCTCAAAAAAATCCCTGAGTGGGAACTGGAGAAGAAGCACATCGAACGCACGTTTGAATTCGATGATTTTGCCGATGCGATTGATTTTGTAAACGCAGTGGCCGAAGTGGCCGATGAAGAGGAGCACCATCCCGACATCGACATTCGTTACAACAAGGTGCGTCTGGTTCTTTCGACGCACAGCAAAGGCGGCTTGACGGAGCTTGATTTTGGTCTGGCCGAACGAATCGATACCCTCGCTGAATAGGCAAGGTCCGACGGCGCACAGCGCCGACTCCCGAAAGCTTTCGGGAGGGTGAGGCGGCCCTACCGAGGATTGGGCAAGCGCCCCTCGTCGGCATCGATAAACTGGAACGATGTCTGAATCTCCGATCTGTCGGTCATGCCTGCTTCTTTTTTGCGACGCTCCAATATTTCGGAAACTTCGTCGTTCCAGCCGCGCTTCCGCATGAATTCGTTCCAAACGTAAACGTCGTTTTCATCCGGCCTGCGCCCGTGATCGAAACACCATTGCAGAATTTCCTCGTCCGTGGCACCACGTTTCACGCGTTCGACTAATTGGTCGTAATTGATTCGGAGAAAGTTCACACATTTTTCGTCGAATCCTTTTCCAAGGTTCGCGTGATAGTCCGGAGGCAATTCGCCTTTGGCGTGCAACCGGATCTTGTCCAGCATCCGGGCGAAATAAAAAAGACCGCCTACTTTTTCCGACGGGCTGCTGAGGGCAACTGTTGCCACGAAAAAAGTTTGGGCTTTTTCCGTTGCGGTTCAAGGGCACGAAAATATTTAGCGATTTAGCGATTCAGTGATTAAATGATTTTGACTCGTTAAATCGTTAAATTGCTTCAATGGACCGGATCGTTGGGATCGAAACCGAATACGGCTGTTTGCTGAGCGAAGAAGAGCCGCATGTTAACTCCGAGCTCTGGCCAGCCAAAGTGAAAAACCACCTTTTCCGAAACGCCGAGGCTGGAACCATCGATCTCCATTACCGCGACTACGAAGAACCACCGGGCAACGGAGGTTTTCTTCTTAACGGCGGACGTCTCTATCTCGACATGGGGCACATCGAGTACGCGTCGCCGGAATGTCTGCACCTGCACGATTTGGTGGCATATGAATTGGCCGGAGACGACTTGCTGCAATCGTCACTGATTGCTCTGGGTGCACAGGATCGCGTCTCGTTTATCAAGAACAATGTCGATCACCACACCGGTGCCACGTTTGGGTGCCACGAGAATTATCTGATGAAGCGCGAGGCGCAATTCACGCCTCCAATTCTCGGTACGCTGCTTACTTTTCTGGCGACCCGGCAAATCTTTACGGGTGCCGGGCGTGTTGGTCAGTCCAATCCACTCGCATTTGATTTTGAGCCGCCGCAACCGGAGACACAGGTCAATTTCCAGCTTAGCCAGCGTGCCGATCATATCGTGAACGACATTTATCAGTGGGTGCAATTCAATCGCGCCATAATTAATGCACGCGACGAGCCGCTCGCCGATTATCGAAAATACCGGCGCCTCCACTTGCTGATCGGCGATTCAAACATGAGTCCCTATGCGACGGCGTTAAAAATTGGGACAACTGCCTGTGTTTTATCGTTGCTTGAGGATGGCCGTTTACCGCGAAATCTGGTCCTGGCCGATGCCGTGCAAAGCACACGCGACATATCTCGGGATCCAACCCAGCAATGGATTGTCCATCTTGAGAACGGCAAAACCATTGGTGCACTCGACGTGCAGTGGGAATTTCATCGTCTGGCGCAAAAGTACCTGCGCAATAGCAGCGCGGAAACGAACTGGTTACTGGAGAACTGGGGATTCGTTCTCGAAGCAATTGCGGATAACCATCAGGCGCTCATCGGCGGGGTGGATTGGATCACGAAGAAATGGTTGCTGGAAGTATTCGTTGAATCCGAGGGGTTAAGTTGGGACGATCCGTGGCTGCAGAGCATCGACCTCGAATATCACAACATCGATCCACTTCGCGGGTTGTTCTTTGCTGTCACGCCTGGCAAGCGTATTGCGGAGTGGAACAACAATGTCCGGCGGCCGAGCGCTACGCATGTTGCTCCAGTTAACACGCGGGCATCAGGTCGCGCGCGCGCGGTAGCTTTTTTTCAGAACTGCAACTCGCCTTACGTTATTAACTGGGATTCCATCGCGTGCGATAATCGCGATTTTCTTGTGATGGGCGACCCATTCCAGTCTTACAACGACGAAGTGGAACGTTTTCTAGCCAAACCACGTATGGTCGATGTTGCTGCCGATAGTGCTGATAGTTAAACGCTTCTAGGTAGGCGTGCGCCACAAGCGCCTAAAGTTTTCCGCGGATGTTGTATCGAAAGTCAGTTTTGACCGCGTTGCTAGTTCTGATCTTTCTAGCCTTCTTTGGCACGCTTGCGCTGAGTGCTCGCATGTTTCCTGAAAATTACGACTGGCGTTATCGCGTGATTTCCAATTTGCTCTCGCCGAGAGATAATCCCGATCACTATTGGCTACCGGCTTGCGGAATCATTCTCGCTGCAGTGCTGATGCTACCGTTTGCTGGATATTTGCATCGGAATTTGGAGAGCGCCTCGCCACGCGTTGCCTGCGTAAGTGTCGGAGCTTTCACAGCTGGAATCATTGCGCTGATTTGCGCGTGCTTTGTTGTGCCGCAACATGGGCACGAGGTTCTGGGGCTTCGACGTCTCCATGAATTTATTGCCCGTTGCGCGGCAGGTTCCTTGGCGATCGGCATGCTTTCTGCCTGCTGGTGCGCGTGGAAAGGCTTTAGGAAAAGCCCGCTCCAGCGGCGTTTGTGCTGGATCTGGTCGTTAGTGACGCTGCTGCCGCTAACGGGGATTTTCATTAGTGAATCTCTCTTACTCCTTACACGACTGAAACCCGCCTGGACGATTCCTATCCGCAGTGCCCTGCGACATTCTGTCTTTTGGCACCTTGGTTTTTGGGAGTGGTTGGGCTCTGCAGCAGTGTTCGTATTTCTTTGCGCGGCGGTCTTCCTAGCACCAGAGCAAGCGACTCAACGCTCCGCCGCTTCGGAGAGCTCTAAGTGAGTAAGTAAAATGCTGTAGCCACGGCCCTACGGGCCGTTTTCTTGGCGTGAGAAAGCAGCACTGAGGTCGACCGGCCACAGGTCCGCACACCGGACGGATTCATCCTGCGGCGAACCGGTGTCTGCAATATTTGTAAAAACTCTCTAATCGATGAGAGTCGACTGGCTCACCCTGAGCGTAACTCAAGAGGAGTACGATAGTAATGCGGCCACGGCCGGCGCCTTCAATTAAGCCGATGTAGCGCGGAGATACCGTAATTCTCTTGGAGGTCTTGCGCTTCGGCGGCCACTTGTGCCGCGTCGAGCTCGATTTGCTTTGGGTCTTCTTCGGTCTCGATTTTGATGAAACCCTCGATTGGTTGTTTCACGGCTTCGGCCAGGTCGTCCAACGATCTGATTTCTTTGCCGTTTACCTTTGTTACCGTCAAATAGGCAAGCTCATCGTAGCCAATTGTGCTGTTGGCAGGAAGAACTTGGCTTAGAATAACAACGCGCCGATTTCTGTCGGGAAAGAGCTCGGACTGAAAATGGTCGAGGTAAACCAAACGTTGCGGAGCTTCTCTTTGCCAGTTCGGGCCCCATTCTTTGAGATACTGGCGGGAAAGCTCCTGAAAGATCAGGCCACCGAGAACATAATATCGTGGCGGCTGATCGAGATTGTACGGTGCGCTGACATAATCCTTTGCATCGCGGTGCTCGAGCGTGACATTTAACTGCATCGGCTTGCCGTTGCGCTGAATTCGAAAAGGAACGACATCACCCGCGTACGCATGGGCCGTCAGCAAATTTGTGAATTCGATCTTGCCGTACAGCGGGTCCACGTAATTGCCGTTTTGATCGATTTCATTATTCGCGATTGCAGTCACGATGTCGCCGATTTGGAGCCCCGCTTTCATTGCTGGCGTGCCTGGCTCCACATTAGTCACGTAGACTCCACCGGCGTCCTTACCTTTTTCTCCTGCGAACTCGCGCAACGCCGGATCGCGCGTGGGAAAGAATGAAAAGCCAGCGGAGGGAAACCCCTGATAGTTCTGGCTTTCAGCATCCTTCAAAAAGTGCGTGATGACAGGCGCAGGGATTGCGTCCAGTAGCTGCGAGCGCGAATCGTAGCGCAGTAGCAAGCCAGCAAGCTTGTTCTTCTTAACCAGTGGCACCGTGTAGCTGTTCTCGCGGTACTGCATCGGGATGCTGATGCGGTACGTGAGGAATTCCCCAACATCGATGGGATACGGCATCATTTGGACCGTTGTCACCAAGCCTTCGGTCGCGAGCAACGCACCGGTCGGTTCCAATTGCCACGCGGCCAGCCGGTCGCCCGCTATCGTGTCAGACGCGATTTCGAGTGGAGTGATTCCATCGAGAAACGTTTTTTCTACTGGTTGGAGCAGCGCGAGATTGGCTTCGTAATCAATCACCTCGACGGTGGCCGCGGTTTTTTCGCCAGACTCGGCGCGCTCGAGTTCCACGTAATTTTGGTTTGCAACCAGGTCCGCTGTCACAAGGACACGACCTTTAGATAAAACTGCGCCAAGCGCACGCTTTGAAAACGGCGCTTTCTTCTGCCACGGTCGAAAGTAGTCATAGGACTGTCCGGTCACGTTTACCCGCACAAGCGCCAGCTGTTTTTGCTTGCTCAGTGCGGAAGGAACAGCGGACTCCTTTTTCGCCAGCGCCCCAGTGACCGCTACGAGGGCGATCCCGAAAGTGATAAGAGAGTGCCTGGTCATCTTTAGATTTTGTTTGCCTGCTCCGTTCCTTTTGACGCCGGTTGTTCCTCGAGATTTTGCTCCTTCAGTACGTTGTACCGCGTCTTGATTCGTTCGAGTGCAGCTTCTACCTGGCTTCGATTAAGAACTAGCGGAGGTCCATCGCCAATCATTCGAATGACCAAACGCTCCGGCGATTCCGCGAAAGCGTTCGCCAATTCGTCAAGCGTCCGAATTTTCTTGCCATTCACTTCATCGACAATGCTGCCGCGGTACGGGGCCAGATACGTGTTGATCGGATCTGGCAGGATGTTGGCGAGCACAATGACATCCGGATGCTGAAGATAAAGCTGGTCCAGAACGAAGTATTCGAAGAAATGACGAACCCGCAGGTCGGCTGTCCGATATGCCTCTAGCATGTCCAGGTTTAGCGGTTGAAAGAGCAGGCCGCCGTAAAGGACGTAGCGCGGTCGCACATCGTAGCTATGGCCCTGGATCGAGTATGGCCAGGGCTTGTACAATTTAATCTCAACCGTCATCGGGTGCTTGTTGCGCAAGATGTCCATCTTGACCGAATCACCCTTGAACTTTCGCTCGACGACTTCTTCGAACTGGGCGCGCTCACCTTCCAGTTCCACATTCGCGTCGCTCGCGATGGGATGACCGTCGATAGCGAGCAGAACGTCACCCGGGTAAACAATGCCATCCGATGGTCCCGCTGCGACGACAGAACTTACCAGCACGCCGCGATCGTCATCTTTTAATCCCAGAAACCTTCTTTGGGCGGGATTTTGCAATTTTGCATAGGTAATTGCGAGGTCGGGATACTCGTCATAATGCCCGTTGCTGACGTCCTGTAGAAACCGCTTTATCACCGGTGTGGGAATCATATAAGCCACTCCCTGGGCGACATCACCGCTGTAACCCTGAAAAGCCACTCCGACCACTTTGGCATCTTGCATTACCGGGCCACCGCTGTTCCCCGGATTGATCTGCGCACTGATCTGAATCGCCAGATGCTGATCGACCGACGAATGCGTATAGAGCTGGAAGTCAACCCGCGACACGATTCCGGTGGTGACGGACATTCGCTCACCTCCAATTGGATAACCGTACGCCGACACGGTCGATTCCAGCGCAGGAATTCCGCCAAATTGTAATGGCAACATGTTCTTGAAAAAGTCGGGAGCCGGCACGGTAATTACTGCCAGGTCGCAATCGTTCGCTATGAACTGCACTTTCGCCGGATATTTATTGGGATCGCCATCGCGCTCGACGGTGAGATAACGGCTGTTCGCAACAACGTGCGCGTTTGTCATGATGCGATTGCCGCTTATGACAAAGCCGGCCCCAACGCCGCGCTCGAGCGCTCCAGCGTTCCAGGGAGCTTTGTAATCCGGATCCACAGAAGTTGCGGTAATCCGAACCAAACTCTTTTGAACGGGCCCGTTAGGTTTTGGTGGCGCAATCGGAACGGGGACGGGAATTGCCTCTTGTGCAGGTGGGCTCGATCTCCATGGACCGGGTCGCTGTGGACCTTGCGGCTCCATCGGGGGACGCGCAGGCGAGCTTTCTTGTGCGTCTAAAACCGGTGCGAACAGCAAGGTGGCGTAGATGAAAACAAGGATACGCTTCATAGGCGGAAAGGCTGCAAACTTAAATAGCGTACTCGAAAATCAAGATTCGGATTTGCATTAGCAAGTGGCCTTTTCGGACACAACAGACACGATAGAGGCTTTCTGCGTTCAAATCTCTGATAAATGAAACAGAGTTTGCGCCATCCCTCAAATCCCGGCGCGGTCGAGAATTGATTTCAAGACTTTCTTTGCCTCAAAGACTTCGTGAGCCAAAGCGTAAGCGGCCCGGGCATGCTTTGTGTAATCGGAGTTAATTCTTTTCACAGCGTCGACAATTTCACCGACGGTTCGGAAAGATAAAAGGCCTGCCTCGCCGCCGTAGAATTTCGTAAAGCCGGTTTCCTGGATTATAACTGGTCGTCCTGCTGCCAAGTAACACGCGCTTCTATCACTGAACCACCCGGTATTCAACCGCACGTATTGGTCCTTGGCGACCGTGAACTCGCCTTTGGAGCGCTGGACGTAGTCCCGATAGAGCCAATAATCGACGCTCATTTGCAGCGGCGAACTCAGCCGCCATCCGTTTCGCTCGAATTTTGCTCGGGTCGCGCCGTGCTCGATGTTAGTTGCCAGCTCAAATATTTCACCCGCCTTTTCCGGTGCGGCAATGAATCGTAGAAACTCGTGCGATTTACTCCAGAGATATTTTTTGCCGCGCCACGTAATGTCTTTCAAACCGCTGGTGGACCAATTGGCAACGGACGTGAACACCGCCGCGCGAGAAGGGGAGCGTCTTGTTCGCCAGAGATCAGTCACGACTGGTTGCCGTGTAGGCCGCCATTTCAATCCGTGGGTCGGGACCGGAAAGCTTTTCGTCCCGATATTTTCGCCAAATGTGAAGAGCGCATGATGTCGGCCCAAATATTCCTTCGTCGATTTCACGCCCTTGTCGATTTTGATTTGTTCGACGCCGGGATCGCTTTCGATGTAAAGAATTCGATCGGAAACAAGCAGATCGTCGTTAAACTCCTGTGCACCGCAGATGTTCAGGATCGCGTCCGCTTCGCAATAAAGCTGTCGAATTCTTTTCAATCGCAGGCCAGCAGTAGGGTTGTCCGGCAAGTAACGCGCGCAAAAGGCCCAACGATTTCGGAATTCGAATTCTCGCGACAACCGATTCAGGACTCGCGCTGTGTAATCAACTTCAGTGGTGACTTCAAACGTTTCCGGGTTGTAGGGAATGCGGGCTGAATCTTCGATGTAATACACGTCGTGACCGAGCTGTTGTAGTCCGACGATGTAATGGATGTGCTGCCAGATCACCCCTGCGATGGGCATTGAGCCCATGAAGCCCATGACGATGATGCGCTTGCGCTTCATGAAGAGAAAACGCTCAACGCCTAACACCCCAACATCCAATCTTCTGAATTGAGCGTTGAGCGTTGAGCGCCTGCTCGCGATTTATCGGAGTTGAGCGTTGGGCGTTGAAAAGGATCATTCTTTGAACCGTTTCACTACAACCGCCGGATTTCCGGCGACAATTGTGTTCGGCTCCACGCTTTTCGTAACGACCGACCCGGCGGCCACGACCGAGTTTTCACCGATGGTCACGCCCTTCAAAATCACGGCATTCATTCCGATCCAGACGTTGTCCGCGATTTTTACAGGAGCGGTTTTCAACTTGGGACGCGTGGGCCGATTTTTGAAATACGGTGCAAGAGCTTGTGCGTCGATGAGACGCTGAGCCGGTTCGAGTGGATGAAAATCCGAGTCCGCGATGCCGACATTCCAGGAAACCAGGCAATACGACCCGATGTCGATCTTC
Source organism: Verrucomicrobiota bacterium (assembly GCA_046725285.1). Taxonomy (GTDB): domain Bacteria; phylum Verrucomicrobiota; class Verrucomicrobiia; order Chthoniobacterales; family UBA10450; genus Udaeobacter. The sequence goes on along the minus strand of JBKOYG010000098.1, from coordinate 12,431 downwards.
TCGTCTGCCATGATCAGTGCGCCGTTGAGCAACGTGAAATCGCCGATCGTGCACTGGCCGTTCTCGCCGACGGAAAACGAACAACCGGCGTAACACGAAACGTGCTTGCCGATAACGATCGCACCCGATTTTTTGCTCTGGAGTCTCCGAAAGATTTGCGCGCTCTCGCAATAGAATCCCTCGCCAAACTCAACGTTTGGCGGAATGGGATCCGCCCACCAGTCGCCTTCGACGTGTCGATCTTCTCTAACGTTGCTCAATGCGCCACCTCTGTCGGGAATTTCCCCGATGCGTATAGTTTTGCGTAAATCCCGCCGCGCGCGATCAACTCCGGGCCGCGCCCTTTCTCGACGACTCGACCATGTTCGAGCACAATGATTTGATCGAGGCCATGGATCGTCGCCAGCCGGTGGGTTGCGATTAAAGTTGTCCGGCCGCGCATTAATTCTTGGATGGTTTCCATGATGGCGGCTTCGGTTGCGGGATCGAGCGCCGATGTGGGTTCGTCCAGCAGCAAGATCGGCGCGTTCTTCAAAAACGCGCGAGCAATACCGATTCGCTGGCGTTGGCCGACGCTCAAGTGCCCGCCTCGTTCGCCTACAGCGCTGGCATAACCATCCGGCATCTGCCGAATAAACTCGTCCGCCTGCGCGCGCCTCGCCGCCTCGATAATCTCCTCTTCTGTCGCATCGGGCCGGCCGTAGGCGATGTTCTCTCGCACGGTGGTGGAGAAAAGCAACGTGTCCTGTAAGACGATTCCGATCTGCGCACGCAAACTTTTTTTTGTGATCTCGCGCACGTCACGGTCATCGAGCATAACAAAACCGGTGGAAGGATCGTAAAAGCGCGGCACCAAACTCATCAACGTGCTCTTGCCCGCGCCGGTGCCGCCTACCAGGCCGACGATCTGGTTTGGCTCGATGCGCAGATCGATGTCACGCAAGACATGTCGATCGCCTGCATAACCGAAATTTACGGATTGAAGGGCGATTGCGCCTTTGGAAAACGAAATGGCAACCGCATTTGGCGAATCGCGCACGTCGTCTTCCCGATCCAACACTTCGAAGCAGCGTTTTGCCCCGGCGGTGGCGCCTTCCATAGCCCACGCTGTATAGGTGAGGGACTCGAGCGGCTGATAAAGCATCAGCAAATAAGCGCTGAAAACCAGAAGCGACCCGAGCGTGAGCGTCCCAGCGAGGACGTGCAGCGAGCCGATGTAATACATCGCAGCTGTGCCAATAACCATCAACGTGCTGATCACCAGTGCGCTGTTTACGTTCGTCAACGTGAGCCGCAGATTGGCTTGCAGGCTTTGCCGGGCTTGCTGCTGAAATTGGCGCACTTCGAATTCTTCGCGCCCAAATGCATGGACCATTCGAATCGAGCTAAGACCTTCCTGGGCTTGGGTAAGGACCGCGCTCTCATGTTCCTGGATGGATGTCGATTCACGACGGATTCGCTGGGCAAACAGATAGATTGTGCCAACAACTAACGGAACAATGGCAAGGGAAACCAGGGTGAGCTGCCAATCCAGCCGCAACATTATAAGGAACGTTCCGATCAACGTGATTACGGACGCAAAGATGTTGGTGAACCCTTTGTTGTAGATCGTCTGGATCGATTGCGAGTCGTATGCAACGCGAAAACTGGAATCGCTCGAACGGCGCGCATCGTGGAATTTGAGGGAGAGAGATTGCAAATACGAATAGAGATCGGTGCGCAATTTGAGCAATGCCTGCAGGCCGATTTTCACAAAGAGATAGTTTGTGATCCAATTCATCATTCCCCAAAAAAGCTGGATCAGGATCAGGGCAAGACAGAGCAGCGGGACCCAGATGCGCCAGTCGCTGCGCACAGCCGGCCCCGGACGAAGGAAGTCGTCCACGATCAGCTTAAATGGCCAGGGTTTGAGCAGGTTCAAGCCAATCCCGAGCAGCGACAGAAACAATCCGAGGATGGTTTGCTCCAGAAATGGTCGGTAGTAACGGAGGACGCGCCGGTAGATCGACATCTCAATTTGGGATTGCGGATTTTCGTTTTTAGACTGAACTAGGGCGAACTTTATTGCGGCTCGACCTCGAGAGATTCCTCGACTTCGCTCGGAATGACAATATGCATCATCTTCTTGAAACCTGGTTCCATTGGGTGCTCACTGGCGGATATTTGGGCATCGTAGTGTTGATGGCGATGGAAAGCTCCATCTTTCCTGTGCCGAGCGAAATCGTCATTCCACCTGCCGCATTCCTGGCGGCGCAAGGGAAGCTCAGTTTCACAGGCGTGGTGCTCGCAGGTGTGCTCGGGTCGTATCTTGGTTCGGCCATCACTTATTGGGCATCGCGACTAATTGGGCGTCCGCTGATCGTAAAGTATGGCCGTTTTGTGCTGGTGACTCCCAAAAAACTGGAGCAAGCCGAGCAATGGCTCGCTCGCTACGAGGCAGGCGGAGTCTTTTTCGCGCGCCTTCTTCCGGTGGTTCGCCATCTGATCTCGATTCCGGCCGGGATTGTTCGAATGAATTTCGGACTTTTCAGTATTATGACGATTGCCGGATCGGCGCTCTGGTGTTGGATTCTGGCTTATCTCGGCGACAAAGCTCACCGCCTCGAGCCGGAGCTTTTAACGAACCCAGACGCCCTGGTTCGGTTTATCCATGGACAATCCAAGGGTATCCTGCTGGTCGTTGCGCTTTTCGCTGCTCTTTACATGTTGAGCCTGCGGTTGATGAAGCCGCGCTCCAGCGCATAAGCGGTGCAAGGGGACGGCTTACCAACAGTCGCGTTTAGATTTCGACCGGGCTGCCGCGCCTTCGCCAAGGCTCTGGCGAGCAGGCAAGCCGTTGCTCTTTGGTGAGCGCTTCATCAAAATCTCGCCCTCGCAGAAAGGGACGCGCGCAAGATTTTGTGTTTGAAAATTGAACAAAAGTGTCGGCGAGCGGTCAGTCATAAAGTGCATAAGGGATGAATAACTACATAGGGTTTATGGATGAGATATTCACAAATGGGGATGGTATTGGAATTGCTTCCCGAAATGGAGGCAATCGTATGAAAAGCAATCGGCAAATTCTAAAGCCGCGAAAATTTTCGGGCCTGTCGCTGGGTGATCTCATCCTGGCAGTCAGTTCCTGTGCGAGTAGCAGCAGAGAAACGGTTGCGACCGTCGCGGACCTTTTCGCTAGCGGCCAGGTGCGTCTGCAAGACAACGGACGCTTCTTGCGCGTCCGGGTTTGTTGAGTCGGAATTCGGTAATTTTTTGAGCCGCTCCGGTGATTGTTCGCCGGAGCGACTTTTGTTTCGCAGGGTTCCTTGCGTGCATCGGAAAGCGAGGTCAAGCCGCCGCACTCCAAAACGTGACCGCAGCGTCCGTGCTCAATGACACGCTTGCGTTTTGGAGTGCGGTGCCGCTGCACCGCTTTTGATTATCGAGCGCGACGTCTAACGGCCCGGCGCCATTGAAAACAAAACGCTTTTCCGTCAAGCACGCCGCTTTTATGTTGCGCGGGTGATCGAACGTTATTGCCGGCCGGAGATGAGCAAAGTCTGGTCGGACGAGCGCAAGTTCCAGATTTGGCTGGAGATTGAAATTCTCGCCTGCGAGTCGATGGCAGAGCTTGGCCAGATTCCGAAGGAGGACGCCGCGGAAATTCGAAAGCGAGCGCGCTTTTCGATTCCCGAAATTCTTGAGATCGAGAAGCGGACCAATCACGACGTGATTGCTTTTCTCGAAAACGTCGCAGGTTTAGTGGGACCAGCGGCGCGCTGGATTCACCAGGGGCTTACCTCGTCCGACATTTTGGATACGACGCTGGCCGTGCAGTTGACAGAGTCGTGCGACATTCTCCTGAACGATCTGAAATCTCTCCGAACGGTGATCGGAAGTCAGGCGCGGCGGTTCAAAATGACTCCAATGATTGGGCGCAGCCACGGCGTGCATGCCGAGCCCATCACATTTGGTCTGAAGCTCGCGCTGATGTATGACGAATTCGGCCGCGCGGAAGAACGTCTCACACAGACGCGCGAGCGCATTCGTGTCGGGAAAATAAGCGGAGCGGTCGGCACGCATGCGCATATCGATCCAAAGATTGAACGAGCCGTGTGTGAAAAGCTTGGATTAAAACCACCAATCCTTTCGACCCAGATAGTGCAACGGGACCGGCACGCGGAATTTATGACTACGCTAGCCGTTATCGCTTCAAGCATTGACCGCTGGGCGACCGAATTTCGTCATCTCCAGCGGACTGAAGTGCTGGAAGTGGAAGAATTCTTTGGAGAAGGACAAAAAGGCAGCTCAGCGATGCCGCACAAGCGCAACCCCGTTACCAGCGAACGCTTAAGCGGTCTGGCCCGTGTCGTTCGCGGCAATGCCCTTGTGGCGTTGGAAAACGTCGCGCTCTGGCACGAGCGCGATATCAGTCATTCCAGCGCCGAGCGCATCATTCTGCCGGACTCATGCATTCTGCTTGATTACATGCTGACGAAGTTGCGCGAGATTGTCGAAAAGCTGCAGGTTTATCCTGAGCGGATGCAACAAAATCTCGCCCTGACGAAAGGGCTATATTTCAGCCAGTCGATCTTGCTTGCTCTCACTGGCGCGGGTGCTGAACGCAAAGCTGCATATGAAGCAGTGCAGCGTGCCGCGATGAGAACTTGGCAAGGCGAAGGGACATTTGCCGAAAACGCAAAACGCGAACCAGAGATCACTGCAAGGCTTTCAGCGTCGGAAATCGATCAGCTTTGCTCGCTCGATATTCATTTCAAACACGTCGATGCGGCGTTCAAAGCCCTCGGCTTGGAGTGATCACGCGGGCGGCAAAGTGAAAATTGGCGTCTTTGTTACTGCTGGCTCGGTTTGCTGCTTGCTTTGTCAATGCGCTCGAAACGACCAGAGAGAAGCAGAGCGCTACATTGTCGAAAGCGAACGCCAATGGGCAGAATCGGTAGCCACCGGCGACCCGAGTGTAGTCGAACAGATTCTTGCCGATGATTTCCTGGGTGTAGATCCGAAAGGGAGGCTTTACGACAAGGTGAAAATGATCACCGACACACGAACTGCACCGCAATATTTCGTTTCCAATCGCGTTAATGAGGTCAAAGTCAGGTTTTACGGCGACACCGCAATTGCGCAAGGCAACGAATCTTGGGAACGAAGCACTGGCGAGCGTGGACGTTTTGTGTGGACCGATACTTGGATTCGGCGAAATGGACGTTGCCAGATCGTAGCAGCCGAGGATTTGATTGCACCCGAATCTTCTCGGTGACAGTCCTTATTCGTATCGCAGCGCTTCGATCGGATCGAGATTCGCCGCGCGATATGCCGGGTAAAGACCGAAGCCGATCCCAATTGCTGAGCAGACAAGAAGACCGGCAATGGCCCAGCCGTAGGGGAAAATCAGGTCCATTTTAAGCCACGCCGCCAGCAGATCGCCGACGATGATCCCGAGAATGATTCCCAGAATTCCGCCGGCCTCGGAAATGAAAACAGCCTCGGTTAAGAATTGCCGTAAAATATCGCGGCTACGGGCACCGATCGACTTACGAACGCCGATTTCCTTTGTGCGTTCGGTCACGCTAACCAGCATGATGTTCATTATGCCGATTCCAGCTGCGACCAATGCTATGAAACTTATGACAAACGCGCCCACTCGTACATATCCCGCCACGTTGACGAACGCGCTCTTAAGCGAGTCGTTGCTGTAAATCTCGAAATCGTTTGGCTGATCCGGGCGCAAGCCGCGCGCGATACGCATGGCGCCTATTCCGCGATCGAACGTACGATTGTAAGTATCTTGTGTGAACGCTTGCGTCGCGATGTTGACGGTGCGTTTCGCTTCGCCGTAATCCTCGAAGAAGCGCGTGATCGGCATAATGCAAAGGTCGTCCTGGCTTTGGCCAAAGGCGGTCCCTTTTTCTGCGAGCACGCCGATGATCGTGTAGGTATGTCCGCTCACGCGAACGACTTTGCCGATCGGCGTTTCGTGCGGAAACAGTCTTTTCTCGACCATTTTTCCGACGACAATCACGCGTCGTGAAAGATCGACGTCTTCATCATTCAAGTTACGGCCGTAACCGAGGGTGTAAGCATTCGCCGTGAGAAAACTTCGATTCGTTCCAACAATGAGGAGACTCGGGGTTGTCTTTACACCGTTGTAAACCGCCTGGCCTTTCACTTCGTAACCAAAGCTTTTGAGGCAAATCTCGCGCGCCTCGCCTTCCATCAACCGATTGTAATGGAGCGCCTGGTTATAAGTGATGTTGTGTCGGTTGCGAAATTTTTCCTGCACGTCGCCGCTCGCGCTCATGTTGGCCGGATATTTGGCGAACTGAAAGATGTTCGACCCGAGAAAGCTAATGCCGTTCTCGATCGAGTATTGCAATGCGCCGATCGCAGTCATCACGGAGATTACCGAGAAGACCCCGATGGTGATGCCGAGCATTGTCAGCGCGGAGCGCAGTTTGTTCGCGCCGAGCGACGACCACGCCATCCTGATGATTTCACCAAACAACATTTCGATTCTTACTCGTATCTGAGCGCCGCAACTGGATCGAGGCGCGATGCTGTCCAAGCTGGCGCGAATCCCGAGAACAACCCAGTCAATATTGAAACGATCATACTGATGAGCACCAGGCCGACCGAGAAATGAATCGGAAAAGAGGGGAAAGCTTTCCCGATCCCAAAGCACATTAGATAAGCAAACGCGAGGCCGATAAATCCACCAAGGAGACAAAGCGCTGTCGATTCGATCAGGAATTGCAGCAGGATCGTCCGTCGTCGTGCGCCGAGCGCTTTGCGCGTTCCAATTTCTTTCGTCCGCTCTTTCACACTAACAAACGTGATGTTCATGATGCCGATCGCGCCGACAAAAAGCGACAAGCCGGTGATAAACAGCCCTGCAATCGCAATGGAGTTTTTCACCGGATCGAGTGTGCTTTTGAAGGCCTGTTGCTCGTTGATTGAGAAATCGTCCTTTTTCTCCGGTGGCAATCCGCGCACACGCCGCATCAAACCGGTGAGCTCGTCCTTGGCATCAGCGAGTCTGGTCTTGTCTTTCACTTTAACGCGCACGTCCGATTCGCTTTTGGCCGAAAAATATTTGTTAAACGCGCCCAGGGGCATTGCCACCATCGAGTCCCAACTGAACAATCCGAGAAACGTGCCCTGTCGCGTGTTCACGCCAATGACTTTGAATAATTGACCATTGATCAACACCGATTTATCGATCGGGCTTTCGGACGGAAAAAGCGCGTCGGCGACGTCGTAGCCGATTACGACAACATTGGCCCCGCCACGCGATTCGAGTTCGTTGAAGAATCGCCCAGCCGTGCAGTCGATCGTCGATGTCACGATGAAATCCGACGTCGTCCCAAGAACGAAGACGTTGTTCACCTGATTGCCGCCATACTTGATCGATCGCATCAAATTCGACGTCGGCACCGCGACAACCAGGTTCGAATTCGGAGTCGCCGCGATCATCCGGTTCAAAGTCTCGGCATATTCGGTTTTGATTTTTTTGCGATCGCGGTAGTTCCACCAGTCGTCCACCGGCTTCCACGGCCATTGTGTCACGTAGAGAACGTCATCGCCGAGCACGGCCATGCTCTTATCGAAACCGATGGATATTCCATTCACAGCTGTGCCCATCAACGTCACGGCGATAATGCCGATAATTACCCCGAGTGCCGTGAGCGTTGACCGCGTCAGATTCGAGCGCATTTGCGCGGCTGCGATTTTCCAGCTCTCGCCCAGCTCGTAGAGAAAACGTTTCATGAGTTTATCCCGCAACTGGCAGGTCTAGCTCTGGAATAAATCCGGCGTGATCCATCTCGATCAGTCCGTCGCGCAGATGCACCGTGCGACGCGCGTGGGCCGCGATGTCTCGTTCATGCGTGACAAGGATAATTGTGTTGCCGCGCTGATACAGATTCTCAAACACCTCCATGATTTCTTCGCCGGTTTTGGAATCGAGATTCCCGGTCGGCTCGTCGGCCAGAATAATTGACGGTCCATTGACGAGCGCACGCGCGATGGCCACACGCTGGCGTTGACCGCCGGAAAGTTCGTTGGGCTTGTGATGAATGCGATCGCCCAGGCCAACATCTGTCAACACCTGGGTTGCGCGTGCTTCGCGTCGTTCAGGATCGATTCCGGCGTAAATGAGAGGCAGCTCAACGTTGCGCAGCGATGTCGATCTCGGCAGGAGATTGAACGTTTGAAAAACAAAACCGATCTCGCGATTGCGAACGGCCGCGAGCTCGTCGTCGTCCATTTCGGCGACGTTTTTGCCGTTGAACTCATAGCGGCCGCAAGTTGGCGTGTCCAGACAACCGAGCATGTTCATCAGCGTCGATTTACCGCTGCCGCTTGGCCCCATGATGGCGATGTATTCGTTGCGGCGAATCTGCAAGGTCACGCCGCGCAGCGCGCGAACGAGTTCTTCGCCCATGACGTAGTCTTTGGTGATATTCTCAATGTCGATCACGACCGGGCCGAGCGGTCTGATTGAATTTCGAGTCTCCATTGCAACGTCGACGGTTGCTCCTCGAGATTACTTCATTCCTTCTTTGTCGAGGGTTACCTTCGCGCCCTCCTTCAACTTCCGGCTGATCGCACTATAACTTCCCGAGATCACCTCGTCGCCGGGTTGAATGCCGCTCTTGATTTCCGTGTAAGTGTCGTCGGAAATGCCAGTCGTCACTTTCGCCATCTGCGCCTTGTTGCCTTTTTTTAGAAACACAACCTTGGCCAATTTTTCGCGCTCTTCCTTTTGCACCGCTTTCTCCGCACGGTCGTTTACGAACTCCGCGTTGTTGTCGCCTTTATCCCGCTTCGCGACCTTCTGCTTTTTCTTTTCGATTTCTTCTGGACTCAAATTGCTATCGCCGGTGCGAATGGTTACGGCTTGCATCGGCACGGCCACGACATCTTTCACCTCGTTGGTTTGGATCTCGGCGGTGCAGCTGAGCGCGGGCTTAAGGTCCGCGTCGTGGTCTTCGATTCGAATTTTCACCTCAAAATTGGTGACCTCTTCCTGAGTGCCGGCGCCAGTTGTCTTTCCGGTGTTACCGATTTGATAAACGGTGCCGTGAAATTTCCGATCGCCATAAGCGTCGATTTTTACTTCGGCCTTATCGCCCATCTTCACATTCACAACGTCGTTCTCATTCACATCGACACGCGCTTCCATGTGTCCGAGGTCGGCCACGCGCATCACTTCCGTGCCGGCGAATTGTCCCGTCGCTACAAGACGTTCGCCCAATTTGCTGTTGAGAATCGTGACCGTGCCGTCAATGGGCGAGTAGATCGTCGTCTTCGACAATTGATCGCGTGCCTGGCTCGAGCCGGCTTGGGCGCGCTCGATTTCGTGCAGCGAACTTTCGTAGGTGTTCTTTGCCACGTCGTGGGCTGCTTCCGCCGCATTATATTCCTGCACTGAAATCAGTTTTTTGCCGAACAAATCTTCCGCCCGCTTGAGATCCTGCTCAGTCTTCATCATGGTGGCTTTCTGCTGAAGATTAGTCGCCTTCGCTGCGCTGATCGCCGCCTCCTGTTGCTCGAGAAGCGCCTTGTAGGAGTCAGGTTTAATTTTCACCAGCAGGTCGCCCTTTTGGACCCGCATCCCATCTTCGACGGGCAATTCAATAATTTCGCCAGCAACTTCGGGCGAAATCTTAACTTCAACCTCAGGCTGTATTTTCCCTGTGGCCGAAACGGTTTGCACAATCGTTTTGCGAATTGCTGTCTCCGTTGTGACCGGAATCGGTTTCTCGCGCTTGCTCCAGATGATCGACGCAATGATGCAGAGCGCGACTAGGGGGATCGATCCGTAAATAATTTGCTTTTTGCGTCGGGCACGACGTTGCTTCGCCGTCAAAGGCGCGGGCGCAGGTGTGCTTATGGCTTGGTGCATCGGAGGAGCGGTTCTCGGGGTGAAGGCGTCAGAATTAGTCGCTTGTTTGACTCTTGCAAACGAAATCCCGTTCATAACAATTCTGGGATGTTTTCAGGAACGGTTTCGGATTCAATAAATTGCCGCCTCCCTGGATGAGGCCTGTCTTCTCCGCCAATCGGACGGAGTGATCCTGTGTCGAGACCGAATTTGATGAATCGCCCATTTTGCGTGCTCCACGATTAGCGGTTCGGAATTGGCTGTGGCGCGCTCAAGCGCGGGCAAATCGGACGGATCTCCAACATTGCCCAAGGCGACACAGACATTGCGCAAAAAGCCCCGCCGTTTGATCCGTTTGATCGGCGAATTTCTAAAGAGCGTTCGGAACTCGTCATTGCTCAAACTGAGATAATCGCGCAGCGCCATGACCTTGGTTGAGGGGCGCGTAGCGAAGGCGGCTTCGCGAGATACCCGGGCAAAACGATTCCACGGGCAGGCATCAAGACAATCGTCGCAACCGAAGATTCTATTTCCAATAAGTGGCCGAAGGTCGAGCGGGATGGACCCTTTAAGCTCAATCGTCAGATAGGAAATGCAACGGCGCGCATCCAGGTGATGTGGCGCCGTGATTGCACCAGTCGGGCAGGCTTTGATACAGCGCTCGCATGTTCCGCAGCGATCTGGCACAGGCTCATCCGGGGGCAATTCGAGAGTCGTCAAAACTTCTGCGAGAAAAAACCAGGTCCCGAGTCGTTCGTCGATTAGCATCGTGCTTTTGCCGTGCCAACCGATGCCGGCCTGCGCCGCGTGATCGCGTTCCAAAACTGGCCCGGTATCGACATAACATTTCTGTTGCCCCCCGAACTTGCGAAGAAACTCGTCGATCTTACCGAGCTTGCTCTCGATCAACTTGTGATAGTCATCGCCCCAGGCATAGCGCGCGATTCTTCCACTCTTTGCTGTAGCCGCGGCCCTGCTTGCCACGCCGAAGGTCGCCGCGGCGACGGAAGGACGGTGGGCCGTGCCTCCCTGGAAATAATTCAACGCCAAAACGACGATTGACTTGGCACCGGGGAAAACCTTTTGGGGATCGCAGCGTTTTTCTTTCCCGCGCTCCATGTAACTCATTTCACCGTGTCCGCGTTCACACAGCCAATTTCGAAATTTGTCTGCGTGCGGCGGCGAACCGCAGGCTGCGACCCGGCAGGAGTCAAAACCAACCTCGCGTGCAAATGAGGCCAGTCGTTGCTTCAATTCTGTCCGCGAGATTTCACGATCAATTGGATGTGGCGCTGTCTCAGTCATCGCTCCGTAGGTGGCATCGGTGATCCCGGCGTTGAATTACGACAATACCTTTCGAACTTACTCAAGATTGCTACCGCGACCTCTTCATTTGTAAGCACCGATGTATCGACGCGGATATCAGCAACTTTTGCATAAAGTGGCAGGCGTGCCCGTAACATTTTAGTGAACGCTTTTCTCGGGTTTTTGCGTTGAAGCAACGGTCGATTGCCAGCTCGTGAGGCCCGTTTGAAAAGCGTTTTTTCGTCTGCCTCCAACCACACCACAGCTCCAAGTCGTTTCAAAAGGCCAAGGTTCTCTTCGCGTAATACAATTCCGCCGCCAGTCACAATAACTATCGGCTCGCGAGTCGGGAGCGCTTGGAGCGCCTTCGTTTCCGCTTCACGAAATTTGTTCTCACCGTGTTTTGAAAAAATTTCTGAGATCGGCATTCCGAATTTCGATGTAACGATTTCGTCGGTATCATGGAAGGCGAGAGTGGTCCGTCGGTGCAAATAGCGCCCCACGGATGATTTTCCGACGCCCATCATGCCGATGAGGACTATCGATTTGCCTGCCCGGTGCACAATGCTTAAGCTCCAAATCCCAAGCTCCAACATCCAGAGAAATTTCAAACTCAAAATCCAAATCGCGCGTTGCCGCCTTTGGAGCTTGATCGCTTGGGGCTTCTCTGGAGCTTGAACGTTGGAGTGTTAGAAGTTCAACGAAACGCTATGCCTGCGCAAAAACCTTCTTCTCTTGTTGCTGTCATCATGGGCAGCAAATCAGACTGGGAGACAATGCGTCATGCGGTCAAAACGCTCGATGAGCTTGGCGTGCCTAACGAGGCGCGCGTTCTCTCCGCGCATCGAACGCCGGAGGCGACGACTGAGTTCGCGCGCAATGCAGCGACACGCGGGCTACGCGTCATCATCGCTGGTGCAGGGGGCGCGGCACATTTGGCTGGAGTGATTGCGGCTCATACCTGGCTCCCGGTCTTAGGAGTGCCAATTCAATCGAAGCTGCAGGGACTCGATTCGCTTCTTTCAACCGCACAAATGCCCGGCGGTATTCCCGTGGGAACGCTGGCCATCGGCGAAGCCGGCGCCAAAAACGCTGCGCTCCTTGCAGCTGCCATTCTGGCCACTTCTGACGAAACAATTCAGCAGAGATTGGAAGCCTTTCGCAGGAAACAGTCTGAAGCGGTCCTTTCGGCCAAGCTGGCAAAGTGAAAACGGAGACTGTAGTGGCGATCCCTGTTAGCCCACGG
>JBKOYG010000037.1:0-106634 GCA_046725285.1 Verrucomicrobiota bacterium | reverse complement strand
AGTGTCACAGAAAAGACACCGCCGGTTCTTTAAGTGCAGGCAAGGGTGAAAAGGCGAGGTAAGAGCTCACCGCTCGCGAAGTAATTCGCGAGGCATGAAAAACCCCATGCGGTGCAAGACAAAACAGAGGAAGGGCAGCCGGCCCGATAAAGATCCTCGGGTATCGTCGCACGCGGATGAATGAAAATTCGTCCCGTCCAGCCTCAGTTTTTCTGAAACTAGTCGAGCACGAGCAGGGTTCGCCAGAAAAACTGGGGCTGGAAGATAAATGATCATCGCGGCTGAGAAATTGGCCGACAGAATTCGGCTTATCGCCATCAAAAATATGAAGGGCGCTTTCGGAAACGAAGGCGCCCTTCGCTTTTACAATTCGGTCGGGGGAGCACGCTCCAACACCGAGCGCCAATTTTAGGCTACAGAAGGCTTAAGCTTCGACTTTTGGTGCAGTAACGGCAGAACTTTTTCCACCAAGGCGTCGGCAGTGATGCCATGTTTCTTGCGCAGGATTGGAACGGCGCCGTGCTCGATGAATTGATCGGGCCAGCCTACGCGCACCACAGGCGTGTTGATCATTTGCGAGTGCAAATGTTCCATGACTGCGCAGCCAAAACCATTGTGTAAAACATGGTCTTCAATCGTGCAGACGACTTCGACGCTGCGTGCAAAGAATTCAAGCGTGCCGGTATCCATCGGCTTGATCCAGCGTGGATTGACTAGCGCGACGGAAATTCCTTTCTCCTCAAGTTTGCGCGCTGCTTCTTCGGCCATTTCAAACATGGCACCGAGGCCGAAGATCGCCACGTCACGGCCATGTTGCACGACTTCCGCTTTGCCGATCTCGAGAAGCTTCGGTTCGGGTTTGATTTTGACCCCGGGCCCCGATCCTCGCGGATAACGAATGGCGATAGGGCCGGAGTTGTAATGCAACATGGTCCACAGCATGTCCACGAATTCGTCTTCGTCCTTCGGCTGCATGTGCACCCAGTTTGGGACGTGTCGCAGATAACCTATATCGAACAAACCGTGATGCGTTGGGCCGTCGTCGCCGCTCAATCCGGCGCGGTCCATGCACAGTTTCACATTCAAGTTCTGGATGGCGATATCGTGAATCGCCATGTCATAGGCGCGCTGGAAAAACGTGGAGTAAATGGCGAGGAACGGTTGCAGCCCCTGCGTTGCCAGACCACAGGCAAAAAGCGTGGCGTGCTCCTCCGCGATGCCAACATCGAAATAGCGACCGGGATGGGCCTTAACGAAATGTGAAAGACCCGTCCCGCTTGGCATCGCCGCGGTGATGGCAACGAGCTTCTGACTAGTCTCCGCGAATTTCGCAAGTGTTTTGCCGAAAATCTCCGAATAAGTAGGCGTCGGAGTCGGCGCGGTCTCACCGCTCTCGATCTTGTATTTGCCGAGGCCGTGGAATTTGTCCGGTTGCTTGAGAGCCGGCGCGTACCCTTTGCCTTTCTGGGTGAGAATGTGCAACAGGACCGGTTCTTCCTGAGTTTTCAAAAACTCAAATGTGCGGATGAGCAATGGAATGTCGTGCCCATCGATCGGCCCATAATAGCGCAGGCCAAGTTCCTCGAAAATCACGCTAGGCACGAGCAAGCCCTTCACGCTTTCCTCGACCTTATGGGCGAAGTCAGCGATCGATTTTCCAGCGATCGCTTGGACGAAATGGCGCGCTTTCTCGTGTAGATGCGCGAACGTGGGGCTGGTCGTGATCGTATTCAGATAGTTTGCAATCGCCCCGACATTTTTTGCGATCGACCACTCATTGTCGTTCAGCACGACTATGAAACGCTTGGTATGCGCTTTCACATTGTTGAGTGCTTCGTAGCTAATCCCGCACGTGAACGCTGCATCGCCCGCCACCACGACGATGTTCTCATCGCCACCGCGCAGGTCGCGTCCAACCGCCATGCCCAAGGCAGCGGAGAGCGCGGTTCCCGCATGACCGGCCCCGTAGCAGTCGTGTTCGCTCTCAGTGCGCAAAAGGAAACCATTGAGCCCGCCGAATTGGCGCATCGTATTAAAACGACCGAGCCGCCCGGTAAACATTTTGTGGACATATCCTTGATGACTAACGTCCATAACGAATCGGTCCTTCGGCGTGTTAAAGACCCGGTGCAACGCAATCGTCAGTTCAACGACACCGAGGTTTGGGCCAAGATGCCCTCCGGTTTGGGAAAGGACTCTGATCAGCTCGTCCCGCACTTCCTGTGCGAGTTGGGGCAGATCCTGTTCGCGGAGCGCTTTAATGTCGGCGGGCGATCGAACCCCGTCGAGTAGACGTGGTGAGGTTGCGGTTGCCTCGGAGGTCCGAGCCAACTCAGAAGAGCTTGATTTCATCATTTGTGCTTTCGGATTCATCGACGCGTTCGGTCGGAGCGGCGGGTTCCGGTGTGGGCTCGAAATCCTTAACTATCGCCTTGCCGGCACTGTTGCGAGCTATGATTTCGATCTTTTGCTCGGCCTTGGCAAGTCGTTCCTGACAAACTTTTACCAGATTCATTCCCTCCTCGTAGCGCACGATCAGGTCTTCGAGCGGGAGTTTGCCGGATTCCATCTGCTCGACGATTTTTTCGAGCCGATCCATCGCGCTCTCAAAGTTGAGCTCTGCCTCACGCGGCTTCGGTTTGCTGCTCATGGGGAAAACGGAGGAATTAAGCACAGCTTGGCCAGGAGAAAAGGGCGACTTACGAGAAGCGCCATTAGGCGCGACATGTTTATAGCGGGATCAGGAATTAAACCCGTCGAGCTCCGTCAGGAGCGGCATGAGAAAGGGGGTCCGCTTCTTCATTATGCCGCTCCTATGGAGCTGGGATTGTTTTGTTTGGCCAACGCTACAAACGTGTCGCGCCTAATGGCGCTCGGGTCTTCAATAGAGCGACACAAAATTTAGGTCGCCTCGGTTGAGAGTTCAGCGAATGTTTTCATTTTCATACCACGATGCACAGATTTCAGTGGCTCCGACGAGCATTAGCCGACCAGCAGTCGCAGGTCCAAGCGCCATCCTATTACGGAATGTGGGACGCAGTCGCGCGTTTCGCGGCTGAAATTCGCGCGAGCGATTTCATGGCTGAGATGATCCGGCGCCGCGATGCATACGGTAGCGAAGGAGTCATGGGGGCGCTCGATTGCGCGACGCTTTACGGGTTGACGCGTTGGCTTCGGCCGACGGCGGTCGCCGAGTCCGGCGGATATATTGGGATGTCGTCGGCCTTTATCTTGAAAGCGTTTGCTGATGAGAAGCTCACCACGGCCAAACTGTACAGCGTTGAATTGAGCCAGGAATGCGAGCAGGGTGCTTTGATTCCGGATGAATTGCGATCAGCCTCAGGCGGATTCGTGCCGATGCGCGGCAAAGTCGAAGATTTCCTAAAGCGCAATGAGCTCCCTTCGTCTATCGACATGTTTCTTCACGACAGCTCGCATAGTTACAGGCATATGCTGTGGGAGTTTCGCCAATTCTGGCCGCGGCTGCGCGACGGCGGATTACTCGTGTCCCACGACGTGCAGATGAACGCAGCGTTTCCCGAATTCGTAACCAAGACTTACGCGCACGATAAAAAAACCGGCCGCCGCGATGCGCAGCGCACATCGCATTACGAATGGGGACGTTGGGGTTACATCGGCTTCGCCGTGAAGAAAAGCTGAGTTTATTTAACCTTTCCGTTGCTAAAACAGGCGTTTCCTGTTCGCCGATTTTTCGATCAGCTTTTGGAGTCGCTTGAGCCGCGTTGCTTCCTGTTTTGCGCTCACTATCCACCAGCCGACTGTTTTTCGATATGAAGGCGACTGAGTGTAAAAGAAGTCCCAGGCGGCTTTGTTTTGCCTCAGCTTTTTCTCGTAAGATCCATCAAGGTAGGCGTTCCTTTGTTCGTATGAATAAATACCCGACATGTTTTCTTTTCGCGTGTCGAAAGCGGTTATGCCCGCAGGCTTCATCAAACCTTGATCGCTCAATTCTCGTGCCCGCTTGATGTTGACTGCGCTCCAAATGCTTCCGCATCTTCGTGGAGTAAACCGAATGGTGTAGCGCAAATCATCAACGCTCTTGCGGATTCCGTCGATCCAGCCAAAACAAAGCGCTTCGTCCACCGATTCCGGCCAGGTCATACTCGGTTGCTGGGAGCTCTTCTTGTAATAACCAACCCATAGTTCTTGCGTGGTCGCGTGATTCTTCTCCAGCCATCTGCGAAAATGGTTTGCTGATTTGAAGTATTTGATCTTCACCGCGGATTACCGGATTAAGCGATTGGAGGGCGTTGTGACGTGGTTGTCCGTTCTCGCCCAAATGACTTCACTTGGCTGCGGTCGGTTGCTCGTTCGCGATATCCACGACACAGCGCCATTGTCCATCACGTTCGAGCCGCCAAATAGCGACTCCTCGAAGCTGCTTCGTGATAACGCCCCCGTCAGGACCGGGCACGGTGAGCTCTTCAGTAGCGGGCATGTAGGCCATTTTGCCGTCTGGTGAGAATACAGCTTTAGATGAAACCCAGTGGATCTTAAAACCGGGAGTATTCAAGCTGGAAGCAACATAGGGACGGATCGCCGCCTTGCCGTTCAGCACGGGCTGCCCTGGAAAAATCAGTAATGCGTCATCGCTCCAATATGAAAGAATCTTTTCGACGTCCTTTCCGGAAGACGCTGCTTCTGCCCACTCAGCATCGCGACGCAGCAATTTAGCTTCCTCACTCGCTGGGTCGAAGCTTCTCGAGCAACCCGTTGCCACAAAGGCCAGCGATAACAAGGAAACTGCTGCTGTCCCTATGCTGATGATTACTCGCACGAAGCTCAACCGATCTGTGCTCGATACGCTTCCGCGCCTCTCAATTGCTTGAGATCGTCGGCGTTGTCGAGTTTGAGAACGAAAATCCAGCCCTGACCGTAGGGTTCGCGGTTGATTAAGCCCGGGTCGGCTTCGAGCGCTTTGTTTACTTCCACGACGGTTCCTTTCACCGGCGCGTAAATATCGCTCGCTGCCTTTACTGATTCGACGACTGCGATTGCTTCTTTTGCGTTTGCCTGTCGCTCCATCTTCGGCAACTCGACGTAAACGACGTCGGTCAATTCGGACTGGGCGTGATCGGTAATTCCGACGCGCACGTTGTCGCCTTCGCGTTTAATCCATTCGTGTGATTCGGTGTAGAGCAGTTCGTCAGGGACGTTCATGATTTTTTGTAGAGCGGTTTCTTTTCTATGGTGGCGGGAAATTTTTGTCCGCGAATTTCGATATCGATCTGCGCGCCAATTTTCGCGCGCGCCGTCGAGACGTACGCCATCCCCACGCCCCAGTTCAAGCTCGGAGAAAGCGTGCCGCTTGTTACTTCGCCGATGCGTTCCCCATCCTTGACTACTGCGTAATGCGGTCGCGGTGGCGGTCCTTTCTCTCTCATTCGAAACGGCACCAGCTTTTCGCGCGTTCCTTTTTCTTTTGTTTCTACCAAAATGTCGCGTCCGATGAAGTTTGGTTTTGTCAGATCGACGAAGAATCCCAGTCCTGCCTCGATCGGATTTCGCTCCGGCGATAGGTCGGAGCCGTTCAGTGGGTAGCACATTTCCAGGCGCAACGTGTCGCGTGCACCGAGACCGCACGGCTTAATTCCAAACGGCTTTCCTTTTTCGAGCACCGCGTTCCAAAACTTCGTCGCATCCGTCGCGCGAAAGAAAACTTCAATGCCATCCTCACCTGTGTAACCAGTGCGGGCGACGGAAACAGTTGTGCTGTCGAATGGAAAATCAGCAATCGAATTTCGCAGTGGAAGATCGGCATTCGTGCCAAAGAGAGCGTGAAATAGCTCTGCGATGCGCGGACCTTGAATGGCAACTCCGCCAAAATCCTGGCTGCGATTGACGAGCACGACTGCGCTTGCAGCAGCAAGATGGCCATCCAACCACGCAAAGTCTTCGTCGGTGCGTGCCGCATTGACGACCAGCAGAAATTTCTGCCGGGCAATCCGATAAACGATGAGGTCATCAATGATGCCGCCACGCTCGTTCAGCAGAAAGGTGTATTGACCCGCGCCAACGTCGAGCTTGCCAACGTTATTTGTGAGCATGGTGTTGAGCCATTCGCGCGCGCCTGTCCCATCCACAATCAATTGTCCCATGTGCGAAATATCGAAGATACCGACATTGTTTCGCACGGCTTGATGCTCCTCGACGATGCTCGTGTATTGCACCGGCATGAGCCACCCGGCGAAAGGAACCATTCTCGCGCCAAGCCGGAAATGCTCAGGGTAAAGTGGTGTCTTGTTGTACTCGCCGTCCGTCACGAGCGACAGCCTAGACTCAGCGAGAGCTATCGCAAGCACATGAGCTTGGCGTCGACTGCTCACCTTCATCCTCTCCTTGATCGATGAGGAGAGGAAAAGATCCGCGCCTCCAGATTTTTCACTCGCGGTGACTCAAGATCCTCCTCTCCCTGTCGGAAAGGGAGAGGATTGAGGTGAGGGATTGTTGCGCTACTGTCGCCGAACGATGAGTTGGTTGGATAAACTCGAACGCCGCCTCGGTTTTCTCGCGATCCCCGGGTTGATGCGCATTGTGGTCGTTTTTAACGCACTCGTTTTTTTGCTGGTTCGCCTGAACCCCGGTTTTCGTTTCGTGCTCGATCTCGATCCCGGGCGGATTCGCCACGGCGAAATCTGGCGACTCATCACGTATATTTTTCTTCCACAGACCGACAGTTTTTTGTGGGTCTTCCTTCTCCTTTGGTTTCTCTGGTTCATCGGCGAAGGCCTTGAACAGGCGTGGGGAGCGTTTCGCCTTACGTTTTATTTCATCGTCGGAATGATCGGCACGACGGCGGCGGCGTTTTTCTTCGGAGCGCGTTTTTCCAACTCAATGTTGTACGCTTCATTGTTTTTCGCCTTCGCTCGGTTCTATCCAGATCAGGTGATCTATCTGTTTTTTGTCCTGCCGGCGAAAATCAAGTGGATCGCCTGGGTTTCAGCAGCGTTCTTATTGTTCGGCTTTGTTGTCGGCACGAATTCCTATCGCATGGCGCTGGTGGCTGCACTGGCCAATTATTTGATCTTTTTCGGACCAGAAATTATTCATGACGCGCGGCATCGCGGCGAAGTCGCGGCGCGAAGAAAGCGTTATGCGCAGAGTTCTAGAAGCGAAGCCGAGCCGCTTCACAAATGCGCAGTGTGCGGCGCGACCGAATTGAGCGATCCGAGCCTCGATTTCCGCGTGGCGCGCGACGGCGAGGAATACTGCATGGCGCATTTGCCGAAAGCCGCAACGCCCGCGAGTTGAGCTGCAATGTCATCCTGAGTGAAGCGAAGGGACCTCGCAGAGGATTCGAGCGTTACACAAACGTACTTTGGGTGATGAAGCTGCCTGTGTGAGGTCCTTCGTCGTCTGCGCGACGAGTTGTTGGCGGGGGTGCAAGATCGACATCTTTCGTTCGCGGTTTAAACTAAGCGGAATGACCGATAAAAACACTGCGCTTGTTCCCGAGGAAGGCTGGCATTGTCTGCATTTATTTTACCGGATCAATTACAGCCAATGGCAATTACTCAGCCGCGAAGAACAAAATGCCGCAAAAACAAATCTGTCGTTACTGGTGCAGGAAGTGCGTGCGATGTCTTCGACGCAATTGCTTACGCTTACCATGGTCACGCCGAAAGCCGACATCGGTTTCATGTTGATCACGCCTGACTTGCACACCGCCAATAAGATCGAGAAGCGGCTATCGCTCTCGTTAGGCGTGGACGTCCTGACTCCGGTTTACAGTTATCTGTCGCTTACCGAGGAAAGCGAATACATCACGAGCGAAGACGAATACGCACGAACGCTTGAGCCAGACGTCCGGAAGGATCCCACAAAACTCGATCAAGCCCTAACGGCATTTCGCGAGCGAATGAAACATTATCGGCAGGAGCGCGTTTATCCCACCCTGCCCGATTGGCCGGTCGTTTGCTTTTATAACATGAGCAAGCGCCGCGGCGAACAGCGGAATTGGTACGCGCTGCCCTATGATGAGCGTCGCAAACTGATGAAAGGACACGCCGCGGTCGGACGCGAGTTCGCCGGAAAAGTGAAACAGCTCATCACCGGGTCAACCGGCCTCGACGACGCAGAATGGGGCGTGACTCTGTTTGCGCGCGATACGTTCCAGATCAAGGCGATCGTTTACAAGATGCGTTTCGATCCGGTCAGCGCCGAGTACGCCGACTTCGGCGAATTCTACATCGGTATTCAATTGCCACTCGACGAATTATTCCGCCGCTTGCAATTGTAGTTCTTAATCGTGCTCGTGCTCATGCTCGTAATCGACTTTCAAACCGAGCACGATTACGATTACGAGCCATGATTAGGACTTAACAGGATGGGTGACAGAGTGGTTGATTGTGCACGCCTGGAGAGCGTGTGTGCCGAAAGGCACCGGGGGTTCGAATCCCCCCCCATCCGCTCCCGCCTCGCGCCTCCCGCGCTTCGCAGGATCGGGATGCCCGATTGCGCTTAACCTGCGCGTTGTTCAACAACTTGCAGTTCCTGCCGCAGCTTGACGACGCTGGCGTGGGGGAGAACACCGCGAAAGTTCACGCTTGGATAAATCATGCAGTCGCGGCCGATGACTGAGCCGGGATTGATTACTGCGTTGCAACCGATCTCCGTTCTATCCCCAACGATCGCGCCGAATTTCCTGAGGCCCGTCGGGATATTGCCATCGGGCGTCACGACCGCAATCTCGCCGTGATCCAGTTTTACGTTTGAGAGAATTACGCCCGCACCCAGATGCGCGTGATGACCAATGATCGAATCACCCACGTAATTGAAATGCGGCACCTGCACATTATCGAACAGGATGGAATTTTTGAATTCGCAGGAGTTTCCCATAACTACGCCGTTCCCCACAATCACATTTTCGCGCACGTAACAGCCACTGCGAATGTGGCAGTTTTCGCCGATCCAAGCCGGCCCTTTCAACACCGCTCCCTGCTCAACGACCGTTCCTCTGCCAATAAAAACATGGTTGCTGATAAACGGTTTGCCCATCAGTTCGCCCAGGATTGCAGGCTTGAGACGAAATTGCAGATAACTGGCGATTTGTTTGAGCGCGTCCCAAACGTAATTCTGGTTTTCGAACAGTTTGGGATGAGCCGTGTGTTCAAGGTTAAGAAAATCGGCAGGCGCAAACATTTGCAGTGCTCAAGATGGCGAATGCATCCGCTTGTTGCTAGCGCATTTTTCTGGGTACTGCATGCGTCTCGCGTGTCTGGTTTCGGTGTTGCGCCGAAACGAACTTTTGGTGAAAGCGGGTTTTCAGATCTCGTCTGGCGTTAAGTAAAGTCCGCGATCGCGAGACGCGCTCGCCAACACGCGGGACGCGTGCGCTACCTAGAACTCGCGCGCGGCGTAAGTTTTTGTCCGTCCTTGGTGTCACGCACTTCCCAGCCGAGACCGGAAATTCGGTCGCGCAACTCATCGCTTCGCTTCCAATTTTTTTCGCGTCGCGCGTTCTCTCGCTCCTTTGCAAGCTGCGCCACTTCGGCTGGGACCGCGATTTCGGTCTCTGGTTCGAGATCAAGGACGGTGTTGATCCGCTTCCACCAATCCAGCCATGCCGTTGCCGAGGCGACGTCGACGTTGTCTTCGTCCATCGCACGGTTCGTTTCGCGAATCGATTCAAACAGGAACCCCAGCGCCGCAGAAATGTTTAGATCATCATCGAGCGCATTCTCGAAGTCGGGTTCAATTGAACGTTGGGCGTTGAGCGTTAGGCGTTGGGCGTTTTCTTTTTCTACAACTTCGTGCAAACGTTGCAGCCACTCATCGATGCGGCCTAACGACTCCCGCGCCTCTTTCATTCCCTCCCAGGTAAAATTGAGCGGCACCCGATAATGCACACGCAAGAGCGCGTAACGAAGCTCGCGTCCAGTGTAGCCGTTCGCGAGAACATCCGGCACGGTGTAAAAATTGCCTAACGACTTCGCCATTTTCTGGCCATCGACCAGCAAATGCGCGCAATGCAGCCAGTAGCGGACGAATTTCTTTCCCGTCACGCCTTCGCTCTGCGCGATTTCCGCTTCGTGATGCGGAAAAATGTTATCGACGCCGCCACAATGGATGTCGATCTGATCACCTAACAGCGCCGTTGACATCGCGCTGCATTCGATGTGCCAGCCGGGCCGGCCCGGTCCCCATGGCGAATCCCATTTTACATCGCCGTCTTCTTCGTCCCATGCTTTCCAGAGCGCGAAATCCCCGATGTGTTCCTTGTCGTATTCGTCGTGCTTCACGCGTCCTGTTGATTGCAATTGCGTGAGATCGAAGTGCGCGAGCTTGCCGTAATCAGGAAATTTGTTGATACGAAAATAAACTGATTTGTCCTCTGCTTGATAAGCAAGACCGCGAGCGATGAGCTCGCCGATCATCTCGATCATCCTGTCGATGTAACGCTGGTCGGTCGCAGCGGGAAATTCGTCTGCGCGTTTGATCCGCAATGTTTCGGCATCTTCAAAGAACGCCTTTTTGAATTGCTCGGTGAACTGCGTCAGCGGTACTTTGGCTTCGCGTGCACCGCGGATCGTCTTGTCGTCGACGTCGGTGATGTTCATGACGCGATGCACCTTGTAACTGCGCAGCTCCAGATGGCGCTGAAGCAAATCTTCGAAGATGTAAGCGCGAAAATTTCCGATGTGCGCGCGGCTGTAAACGGTTGGTCCGCAAGTGTAGATACTGATCGGCCGCGCGGTCGGATCGCGCGGTTCGAACTCTTCGATCTTGCGCGAGTAAGTGTTAAAAAAGCGCATTTGTCATGTCGAGCGAAGTCGAGACATCCCTCGATTAAAAATAAGAGATTGACTCGCTCGCTTCTCACTCGCTCGGCCTCCGGCCTCCCCGTCTATGTCGCGGCTTCCCAGCTCGCTCCATTCCTTGACTCCGCTGCGTTCCGCTTGGAATGACAAACGATTCATTCTTGCTCAACGGTTGCTACCGCCATCGCAGCAATACCCTCGCCGCGCCCGATGGGTCCGAGCTTTTCATTTGTCGTCGCTTTGACGCTTAGATTCGATTCGCCAACGTCGATGGCGTCCGCAATTTTCTTCCGCATCGCGGGAACGTGCGGCGCGATCTTCGGTTCTTCTGCGATGATCGTTGCATCGATGTTGACCACGCGGGCTTTCTTTCCCGCAAGCAATTTGTTCACGTGTTTCAAAATCTCGATGCTATTGATCCCGCGAATTGATTCGTCCGTGTTTGGGAAATGCTGGCCAATATCGCCGGCGCCGATCGCACCCAGCAATGCATCTGCGATCGCGTGAGACAAAACATCTGCGTCCGAATGTCCTTCCAATCCCCGCGAGTGCGCGATCTCGACGCCTCCAAGGATGAGTTTCCGGCCTTTAACGAGGCGATGCACGTCGTAGCCAATGCCGCATCGAATCATGACAGGAAAATCCGAATGTCGAATGACGATCCGATTCGGTAATTATAGTTTGAGATTAATAACGCCATTCGACGCAATGATGCTGTATTTGTCTTTCATGTCCTCGCGGGGGCGAAGATCGACAGTTCCACCGGCGTTTTCAACCAGGAGCCAGCCGGCCGCGATGTCCCACAGACTGATTCCCTGCTCAATGTAAGCGTCGAGTCGTCCGCAGGCGACGTAAGCCAGATCGAGCGCGGCGCTGCCGAGTACTCGGCATTTGCGCACCCGATGAATCATTTGCTGGAGCAACGGGAAATTTGTGTTGATCGTCTCTTCGGTTTTCGCGAGCCCGACGGAGACCACAGCTTCAGCGAGATCTGCGCGATCGCTAACGTGGAAGGGAACGCCATTCAATTTTGGGGTTTCACCTTTTTGCCCTTTCCACATTTCCCTGCGAATGGGGTCATAGATAACACCAACCATCACTTCGTTGCGGAGGCGAAGCGCAATCGACACGCAAAAGTGCGGAATGCCATAGAAGTAATTCACGGTGCCATCAAGCGGATCGACGATCCATTGGTGGTCGCTGGATTGGTCCCCCACGACTCCTTCTTCACCGTAAAGCGCATGTTTTGGAAATTCTCTGAGGAGCAACTTGGTAATCAACTCCTGTGCCTGAACGTCGATCTCCAACTTGATATCGTGCGCTGCGACAGCATTGACCCGCTGCGGCCGTTTAAAATTTTTGCGAAGCAACTTTCCAGCTAGGCGCGCAGCTTTCTCAGCCGCGTCGAGATAATGCTTCATCGCGAAAGATTACGTCGCACAACACGAAGTCCACTAGCAAAACGAAAAAGCTGCACGGTGGTTCTCGCCATCTGCGCACTCTCTCGTTAACACAGGGCTTTAGCCCGGTGTTTTTTTTGAGAAAGCCGTTAAAAACGGCTGAGTGGAACGAGATCATCCACACACCTGGCTAAAGCCGGTGTTAATGAGAAAAAAACCGGGAGGAAAATAAATTCTCCTCCCGGGTTGAAGTTAGGGTTGTGACTCCGAAAGCGTTCGGAGCCGTTAATCAAGCGTGGGGCGTTAGTGCCTCTTTTTCTTCGCTGATTTTTTCTTTGCTGCTTTCTTTTTCTTCGCCATCGACTAATTCCCCCCTTTCATCCGCAACACGCGCGGAAGTCTGTGAAGAGTTGGGAATGACTTCACTTAATCGAGTTCAGTTAATCATCACATTTTTTTTGTCAAACCTTTTTGTTGCGAAATTTGAAAATATTTTTACGAGCTCGCGCGCGATAATTTTTTTTGGCGTGCGAGAAATTTTCTCTTTTTCGCCGTTTCGAAACAAAATCGTCACTTCGTTCACGTCGCTCTCCATTCCCGAATCTGCGCCGCTAACATCGTTTGCGACCATGATATCGCAATTCTTTGCGCGCAGCTTCTTCGTGGCGTTTTCTTCCACGTGATCCGTTTCCGCAGCGAAACCGACGAGAATGAATTGTCGATCTCGCTGGTGGCCTAACGAATCGAGAATGTCGCGCGTGGGAACTAGTTCGAGCGAAAACTTCGTGCCTCGCTTTTTGATTTTTGTCGATGAGACGTTTGCCGGTTTGTAATCCGCTACAGCGGCACACAAGACGCATATGTCACACTGGTCTGCATGCCGATGCACCGCTTCGAACATCTCCTCGCCGGTCAAAACAGAAATCAATTTTGCATCGCGTGGGGCCTCCAAGCTTACCGGGCCGGAAATCAACGTCACATCGTGCCTTTCAGCGAGTGCCGCTTCCGCGACGGCGTAGCCCATTTTTCCGGATGAACGATTCGAAATGTAACGAACCGGATCGATCGGCTCGCGCGTGGGCCCCGCCGTGATGAGGAATCTCACGCGATCAAATTGTCCTGCCGCGCAAGCAGGAACTCCGCGCGGAACGCGATGTCGTTCACCTTCCAAAGTCTGCCAACGCCTTCGTAGCCGCAGGCAAGCATTCCTTCTTCTGGTCCGATAAATTCAACTCCGCGCGCTTTCAATTTTTCCACGTTGTCCACAGTGGCAGGATGCTCCCACATTTTTCCATTCATGGCGGGCGCGAGCAGAATCGGAGCGCGCGTTGCGAGCGCGATGGCCGCAAGCGGATGATGGGCCAATCCATGCGCCAGCTCGGCGATGATGTGGGCTGTGGCGGGCGCGATCAGCAACAGGTTCGCCCGATCGGCGAGCTCGATGTGCCCGGGCCGCCAACTTTCCTTTTCGTCAAAGAAGCTGGTTGTGACGGGATTTTTTGAAAGTGTCTGCAAAGTGAGCGGAGAAATAAACTCCGTTGCGTCTTGTGTCATGACGACAAAAACTTCGTGGCCTTGTTTGACCAGCAAACTCGCGAGCTCAGCCGATTTGTATGCAGCAATCGATCCCGTTACGCCGAGCACGACCGATTTCGTGCCCGGCCGAATGCGCACAACCTTTCGCGTGCTCACTTTCTCGCGTTTCCTCTTGGAGTCTCTGCCTTCTGGAGTCATTCTTGGATCAAACGCCGGCTCAAATAGCTTTCTGCCTTCATGATTTGCCGGAACCTCTGCGAATCTTCCTCCACCGATCCACTGATAATAGTATAGCGATAGTCGCGCCAATGTTCCATTTCCCGAGCGGCGGTGGTTAGGCGCGAGTCGATCTGCTGCGCGGTTTCCGTTCCACGTTTTACTAGGCGCCTCCGCAATTCCTCGAGATCGGGGGGCATGATGAAAACGTCGGCCAAAGCATCTAGAATGACTGGATCGCCACAGTTGCGAATAGCAGCAGCGCCTTGTGTATCGATATCGATCAAAACGTCCTTTCCACTTCTTAGACTTGTCACGACTGGCTCGCGCAAGGTGCCGTAATGGTCTCCGTGCACCTGCGCATGCTCCAGAAAATCTCCTTTCTCGATTCGCTCGCGGAATTCTGCATCAGAAAGAAATTGATAATCTTCGCCGTCGATTTCGCCGGTGCGTGGCGTTCGCGTCGTACAGGAGACGGAATAAAAAAGGTTGAGGGTTTGACGAATCCTTTCCACAAGTGTGGTCTTGCCCGCGCCCGATGGAGCAGAGACCACAAAAAGAATTCCGCGGCGACTGAATTTTTTACTCAAGGTTTTGGGCTTGCTCGCGAATCTTCTCCAGCTCTGCCTTGCAGGCGATAACGCGCTGAGAAATTGCCGCATCATTTGCTTTTGCGCCGAGCGTGTTGAACTCCCGAAACATTTCCTGGGTGATGAATTCCAGTGTGCGCCCCACCGGTTCTTTGCTGCGGAGGTGGTGCGCAAATTGGGCGAGATGACTTTCCAGACGGACTAGTTCCTCGGACACATCTGCGCGATCAGCAAAGAACGAGATCTCCTTTAACAAACGTTCATCGTCACTAGCAATCGGCAGGCCAGCTTTCTGGATGCGATCGATAAGTACGGCACGATATCTCTTGACCACATCGGGATGAAATGTGCGTATCTCCTTAAGTTTTCGCCGAATTGCTTTCAAGCGATGGATCAAATCCTTGGCCAGATGTCTCCCCTCGCGTTCGCGCATTTTGATTAAATCGGCGAGGGCACCGCGCAGGGCACGATCGATGGTTGGCCACGCTTCCTCGGCGTCGAACGCCTGCTCAGGAAAGCGCATCACTCCGGGGGCCTGTAGGATTGTGCTGATCGTGATTTCCCCTGGGGCATTCAACTCCTTTTGCAATGCACGCATCGCTTCGTGATAAGAGCGGGCCAATTCGGTGTCGAGCGCCAGGTTGCGCGAGCCGTTTGGGCCGCTGTGAACAGCGACCGTGGCATTGGTTCGCCCGCGCGAGATATTCTCATTGATCGTCTGACGGATGCGCGGTTCCAGTTCGGCCAGGTCCCGCGGCAGATTTATCACGATATCGCTCTGCTTTCGGTTCACCGAATTGAGTTCCACGCTAAATTTTTTCCCGGCATAGGCCACTTCAGCTCGGCCGTACCCAGTCATGCTTCTCATAGCTCGATGCAAAAGGTTATCGCAGAGAAACGTTCAACGTTCAATTGAAAGCAGCGGTGGCGAAGCGAAGACGACAGCGTTGAAACGCACTCAGGCATCCATTATCCACGCGTGTGAACCACTGGCAGCGGGAGCTTGTCGCAAGTGCGATCTTCGTGATCACCTACGTTCTCATCAGCGGCCGTCAACTTAAGATTCTGCCACTGAACCGCCCAGCCGCTGCATTGTTAGGCGCGGTGCTAATGATTGCGACAGGTGTTATGACGCCGGAGCGCGCATATCGTGCCATCAACTACGACACGCTGGTGTTGCTGCTGGGGATGATGCTCATCTCGGCGTATCTTTATCTCGCGCATTTTTTCGAATGGGCCGCAGACCTCGTTCTGAATTTCTCGCGAACTCCGGCGCGCCTTCTGCTTTACGTCACACTGACTTCGGGGATTCTCTCCGCGCTGTTCGCCGGCGTGGTCGTGCTGCTTGTTTTGCGCTGAGAAGAGCTTGCGCTGCGCGGCGATGAGGCGAGGGCATTGCGATGTGGTCAATGGATGCAAACCACTGCTGTGTCGGAGTGATTCTGTTTGGCGTTGCGCGACGATACACCACAAACGCGATCCGATGATGGGTGAACGGAAATGTCGATCTGTAAAGCGGCCGGCCAAACGCCTGTGCTTGGAGGCGCGGCAAAATCCACATGCCAGGCCAGCGTGCGGATGATTGTTCGAGCAGGACCCTGCCATTACTAACGACAAATGCGTGTGTTTCGATAAGTCGCTTTGTGCGCAGTTTCGATTTCTTGATGGGCAGTGCTTCCGGATTTTTTGCGCGGCAAAATGTTTTCACCGGGCAGACGTTGCATTTCGGTTTAGCCGGAAGGCAAACGAGCGCGCCCAAGTCGATAAGGGCGGAATTGAAACGCGCTGCATTGCGTTTCGGGACAAGTTGAGCGGCATACTCCCAGAGTTTTTCACGGCCAACTGCAGAATCGATCGGGGCGCGCACGTCCAGCAATCGAGCCAGAACACGTGAGCTATTCGCTTCGACAATCGGGACCGATTGATTGAAAGCAAAGGTCGCAACAGCGTTTGCGATATAGCGGCCAACCCCGGGCAATCCGCGAATCGCAACGACGTCACCGGGCAAATTCCCGCGATGCCGATTTCGCACAATCTTGGCGGTGGCACGAAGATTCCGAGCGCGATTGTAATAGCCGAGGCCTTGCCAGGCGTGGAGTGCATCGTTTTGCGAAGCGCGCGCAACTGAAGCGAAATCCGGAAATCGGCGGAGCCATTTAGTATAATAGGGAATTACAGTGGCCACCTGCGTTTGCTGGAGCATGAACTCGGAGACGAGAATGGCGTAGGGATCGCGCCTGTGGCGCCAAGGGAGATCGCGGCCGTGACCTGCGAACCAGCGCAAAAGTTGTCGCCGGAACGCTGCGCGATCCGTTCGCAACTCAAGCCGATTCGCGCGTGATGGCATGGCTGCGGAAGTGATACCAGGAATAAACAAATGACCAAAGCACGAGCAGTACGATGAAGCATACAAAGAGGAGATCGAAAACGCTCCGGCTAAGAAAGAATTCCAGAATCAGAAGGAGGAGCGAGCCGAAGAACATCAGTTTTCCGCCAAGCCGATGGGTCGCGCGCCAGGTCTCAGCATGTTCGAGTGTCCAAGGAGTCCCGATGCTGATGAAATAGTTCGGTCGCAAATTGGCAGATAGTTTCCTAAGATCGCAAAGAGGAGAAGGATGCACCAAACAATCATTCGCGTGGCAGCAATTTTGTAACCGAGCGCGACAACGAGTTGAACGGCAAAAATCGCATCGAAAAAACTGGCAAAGGCGACCCGCAGAATTTGCAGAATTTTGTTCATGCGATCGGTTTTCTTCAGATTTCGGCGCAATTTGGGATCGAGCCAGGCCACGACGTGACAGAGTACGACTGTCCCGAGTCCACTCAGCGGTAACAGTAACATTCCTGGTGCCTTCGGAGCCCACCGGTCGATTTCCCCTCGAATATTCCAATGGATTGGCACACGGTCGGGAATTTGATTCCAGAAGACAACGAGCGCGATAAAAGGCGCGGCAACCAGAGCTACTTCAAGCCAGGCGAGTTTATTTTTCATTTTCGTTTGCCTTTCTTCTTTTTGATCAGGTTCAAAAGCCAACCAAGCGAATCGTCGAGTACCGTGGTTTCGAGCGAGTAGGTTACGAATTGGCCGTTCTTACGGGCGGAGACCAAGCCGGCGTGTTTTAGCAGATCAAGATGATAAGAAATACTAGGCGTGGTCATGTCGAACGCCTCGCTGATCTCGCCGACAGTGCGATCGCGCTCCTTGAGCATTTCGAGAATTCGGCGGCGAGTGGGATCGCGAAGTGCTTTAAATAGAAGGTTCAATGACTGTATAATTAGGCAATTATCTAATTAATCAACTCTCGTCACGCCGAGCGAAGTCGATACATCCCGAATGCTCCGGAGATTTGATTCGCTCACTTTCTGTTCGCTCAGCTTCCGGCCTTCCCGCCCATGTCGCGTCTTCCTCAGCCACTCTCATTCTTGACTTCGCTCGGAATGACAAAACGGTTGAGCGTTGGGCGTTGAGCGTTGAGCGTTGGGCGTTGAATTCTTACACCCACGCGCTCACACAAGAACAGGTCATAAAATTGCGAGCTTTGCTCGAAGGACTCGGCTTCGAGTTCGCGTCGAAGGAATGGACGATTTTCTTCGCGCAGAAGAACAAATTGAGCGTGGCGGTTTATCAGAAAGGGCCAAAAGTTCTCGTACAGGGAAAAGGTTTGGAGGAATTCGTGCAGTTTGAGCTGGAGCCGAAGATTCTTGGCGAAGCGAAGCTGGGCTACGAAGAAGTGCATTCGCCGGAAATGTTCCAGCCGCACTTTGGTGTGGATGAAAGCGGCAAGGGGGATTTTTTCGGCCCGCTCGTGATCGCGGGCGTATACGTCGATCGTGGGATCGCGCGCAAACTTCTCGACGCGGGCGTGGTGGATAGCAAACGGCTCGGATCGGATGCGCGGATTCGCGCTTTGGCGGACACAATTCGGAAGAGTTCGGTGGGTCTCACGGAAACTGTTTTGATTGGACCAGCGAAATATAACGAGCTTTACGAGAAATTTGGCAATTTAAACAGACTGCTTGGGTGGGGGCATGCTCGAGTGATTGAGAATTTGCTGGAGAAAAAGCCGGATTGTCCAAGGGCACTATCGGATCAATTTGCGGACGCCCGCGTGGTGGAGCAGTCGTTATTGCGGCACGGGAGAAAGATCGACATCGAGCAGCGACCAAGAGCCGAGTCAGACATCGCGGTGGCGGCGGCATCGATATTGGCGCGTGAGGCATTCATTAATTGGCTGGAGCGCAAAGGGAAGGAGATTGGTTTGCGGTTGGAGCGCGGCGTGTCCCCGGCCGTGAAAGAAACCGCCAAAAAACTCGTGGAAATGAACGGCCCAAGCGCATTGCGCGGAGTGGCCAAAGTTCACTTCCGCACCGCGCACGAAATCGCGCCGGACCATTATTCCGCCCCGACTCCACGTGAGAATTGGGCAGGCCCACGCCCCGACAGTGGCAGGTGATTTGTTAAAGTGTTAGAATATCCGACGCCAGTCGAACATCCCAAATGAAGCATGCAACCGTTCATCCAAGACCGCTTGGCCTTCTGGTCGAAGACGTTACCCAGTTTAAGAAATCGTGTTTTTGTGCTTCATTGAGCCACCACAAGAGCAACACGGAACGAATACTACAATAGATATGGCAAAGTTAACCAAGCGCGACATCGTCGTCGCCATCAGTAACCAAACCGGCATGGTCCAGCATCAAGTCTTCGATGTGGTTCAGCGGACGCTTGATAAAATTACCGACAGTCTCGCTAACAACATCCCAGTTGAACTGCGCAATTTTGGCGTTTTTCAGCCGCGTCTGACCAAGCCGCGCGTCGGTCGAAACCCGAATCAGCCCGGAAGCAGTTTTGTGATTCCACCACGTGCCACAGTGAAATTCAAAGCTGGGAAGATCATGCGTCAGCGTGTTGAGAAGCTGTCACGAGAACTAAAAGACGCAGCAGAGCGCAGGACAAAGACGGAAACGACCGCACCGAGCGGCGGATAGGGGAAAACGCAAAAAGCTTTTAGCGTGCGGGGGAGCGCTACGCGAGCAGGTTCTGAATTGTCTTTTCCAAGCGCTCAAAATTGATCGGCTTGGTGAGGTGCTCGGCGAACCCTGCCGCTCTGGCTTGACTTACGTCTTGTTCAGTTCCAAAACCACTAAGTGCGA
The DNA here is from genome assembly GCA_046725285.1 of Verrucomicrobiota bacterium. GTDB lineage: Bacteria > Verrucomicrobiota > Verrucomicrobiia > Chthoniobacterales > UBA10450 > Udaeobacter. Next base: position 86,960 of record JBKOYG010000037.1, on the reverse strand, counting down.
TTCCCGGCAGGTTTTTGTTGAGACGCACTTCACGCATTAATTCGTAACCGCTGCGGTCCGGCAATCCGATGTCGCTGATGAGCAGGTCGAAATCCTGTGTGCGCACTTTCTCCACAGCCTGGTCAGCGGAATGCGCCACCGTAATTTCGTAACCGCGGCGCTCCAGCATCCTTTTCATCCCGATGCAAGTGTCATGATGATCATCCACCAGCAGGACGCGCCGATGCCTTGCGGCAGCTAATTCTCGCTCCGGGCCTGCCAGTTGATCTTGTTTCTCGCCGTCGGCACCTACCGGTGTGACCACGGTATTTAGTTCCAGCGAAAACGTGGCGCCCTGCTCGTTCCCGGGACTTTCGACGCGGATTTTTCCGCCGTGCGCGTCGATCAGCGCCTTTGAAATCGCTAGGCCGAGTCCGAGCCCTCCAAAACGCCGGGTGATCTCAGTCTGGCCTTGTTCGAACGCGTTAAAGATCTTATCGATCTTTTCTGGCTCGATGCCGATACCCGTGTCGATAACGCGAATCTCAATCTTCTCCGGCGTGGGGTTAAATGTTTCGATGGTAATTTGGCCCTTTTCGGGGGTAAATTTCACACTGTTCTTGATCAAATTCCAAAAGACCTGTTGCAGTCGTGCCGGATCGCCTTCCACGTGGGTTTGAGTAGCGCGAAGATGAAATTTCGCTTCGAGATTCTTGGCAGCAATTTCCTCCCGGCATATTTCGTAAGCGCGCTGCAGAATTTGATGCACGCAAATAGGTTCAAAGCTCAATTGTAACTTGCCCTTGGCAATTCGGGTCACATCGAGCAAATCGTCAATCAGCCGTGCTTCCAGTTCGACGTTGCGCCGAACGACCTCGAGCGCTTCCCTCACGGGCCGGGAATCTGGCAGCTCGGCTTCCAGCTCACCGACCATCGCAATTACCGGTGAGAGTGGACTCCGTAGCTCATGTGACAGCAATGCCAGGAATTGGTCCTTTGCGGCATTTGCCCCAATTAATTCCTGACGCAGCGTGACATCGCGTGTTTTGTCTTCGACCAGATAAAGCACGCCTTGAACCGTTTCATGCGCGCCTTGCAGCCGGAGCAGATTGATATTCAAAAAATGGGTCATGCCCGTCTTATCCTTCAGCGGATGTTCAATTAGCTGAAAGGGCGTTCCAAAGGTGAGCACCCTCTCAATTGCCCTAGGCGGGGCGATCTTCACGTCGTCGTAGGTAGTCTCCGTGATATCGCGACCAGTTGGCACGTCGCCAAATCGTTCCGCCATCTGGGCAAACGCATAGTTGGCGTGGAGGAAACGGCGAGAAGCTGGATCGATGAAAGCGATACCGCTTGGCATGTTCGCAAGCATTTTCTCGTTGAAGATCACTTCGCGCTCCAGTCGCTGCTTGGCTTCCAGTTGGCGCTGGTAATACACGCTGCCCAGCCATGCGAAGACCGCAGTGAGAACGATCAACCAGGCTGCCAACACAGTCATCCGTCCCAAAAGATCATGAACCGGTTTGTAAGCCAGGGTCCTCGGCTGCTCCACTACTGCCACCCAATGGCTCGATTCAATTGGGCTGAAAGAATAGAGATTGCCGTGCCGCTCGAAATGTCCACTCTTGCTCTGGCTAATCTCTTTGATTAATCCCTCGTTTGCCTTCGGTGCCGGTGTTACGGGATTCGGCTTGAAATCGCTGGCAAAAAGCGCGACCCCGTTTTGGTCGAGGACCTCAAAAACAAGCCGATCTGAAAACTCAATGGTGGACAGGCGGCGGCCAATTCTTTCCACCAGGACCGAGACCCCGACATAACCGAGGATGGTCCGGTCCGGCGCACGCACCGCGCCGACGATATCGGTGACGGGCCGGTTGTCCGACAACCTGGGATGAATTGCCGAGACAAAGGTTGCGTCCGCCGCCGCCGTTTGCTCGCGCCAGTGCTCGGAGCCAAAATCCTTTCCGATCATCTCTGAAGCCGTGGGAATCGATGCGATCAGGTCGCCGTTCGCTGCGGTGATGAACATTCCGTCGATCTGCGGATGGGAATAAAACGCCGAGTTGAGCCATTGTTGAGCAAGCTGCGGATTTGGCGCGCTCAGATTTTTCACCATTTCGGGCAGCGTTTGATAATATTCAATTACGCTGCTGCTGCGGCTTAGATCGTGGGCCACCAGGTGCCCCACCAATTGAATTAGAGTCTGCCGGTCGCGCAGGATTCTGAATTCCAGGGTGTCGCGCAGGATCGTGTAGGAAACAATCAGCGTCAGGATCGAAGGGATCCATCCCGCCAAAAGAATAGGAAAGATGATCTTGAAACGTTCGAAACGGTCGCGCCTTCGTTTCGTCATTGTGTCTCCCAACTGATTCCTGCCTATTGCGAAAATTGGCCCATCACGGTTACTCTGCTCGCCGCTTCAGGCAAGGATGAATGTCGCAAGCGAAAACTGGGCTCGAAATGATTGGGTCAGTCCCAATGCACACGAAAAAATCGCCCGGTCCGGGAGAATCAAAGAGATTGCCAGACCGCTAGTCCTTTCAGTTACGAAAATCGAGAGGAGGCGTTGTGTACCAATACAATGCGGCGGTGGTTCTCAGAGGAAAACATACGATTTTTGAATTGACGCACATGGTGAAAACGGCATCATCTCGGGCTTACCCCGAAAAACTTTCGGGGCTGTAAAACTCCCATGCAAGGAAGCCTCGGACACATTATCTGGTCGATTTGTTATCTGGGTGTGCTCATCGGACTGTCGGCTTATGGCATCCACCGCTATTTCATCATCTTTCTGTACCTGAAGAACCGGAAGCGGACGCCGGTCCCGGCGCGCCATTTTGAAAAGCTGCCAAAGGTGACGATGCAACTTCCAATCTTTAACGAAGTGTACGTCGCAGAGCGTTTGCTTCGTTCCGTGAGCGAATTGGATTACCCGCGGGAGCTTCTGCAAATTCAGGTCCTGGACGATTCAACCGACGAAACCCGCGAGATCACCGCATCGTGCGCGAAGGAACTACAACAGCGCGGCTTTAATGTTCACCGTATTCATCGGGTCGATCGCACTGGTTTCAAAGCCGGCGCGCTGGCGATAGGACTTGAGGCTGCCGAAGGCGAATTCGTGTGTATCCTGGACGCCGACTTTGTTCCGCAGAAGGATTTACTGAAACGAACCATCCATTACTTCACTGACCCGAAAGTGGGAATGATCCAGACCCGCTGGGGACATCTGAATCGCGGTTATTCGTTGCTCACACGTATGCAGGCAATCTTTTTGGACGGACACCTTCTGCTGGAGCAAACCGCGCGCAGCCGCAGCGGCAGGTTTTTCAATTTCAACGGAACGGCTGGTCTCTGGCGGCGTTCTTGTATCGAGCAAAGCGGAGGCTGGCAATATGATACGCTCTGCGAGGACCTTGATCTCAGCTATCGCGCCCAGCTCGCAGGCTGGAAGTTTATCTACCTTTCGGACGTTGTGACTCCGGCGGAACTGCCGGTGGACATGAACGGTTTCAAGTCACAGCAGCATCGCTGGACCAAAGGCTCCGTTCAGACTTGTAAAAAATTATTGCCCACGATCTGGCGCAGCCGGCTTCCCTTCCCTATCAAGCTCGAAGCCACTGGGCATTTGATGTCGAACTTCGCCTATCTCCTGCTCGCCTTTCTCTGTGTGCTTCTCCACCCCTCGACGGGAGGACCTCAGGGCGGCTGGTTGCGTACAGTGCTCATTGACATTCCGATCTTTCTCGCAGCGTCGGCCTCAGTCGCGGTTTTTTATATTTGTGCCCAACGCGAGCTGCACCCACGGACATGGATGAGAGAGATCCTGTTTCTGCCGTGCCTGCTTGCGTTGGGAATTGGTCTTTCGCTTAACAACGCGCGAGCGGTCGTCGAAGCGCTCATCAATCACAAGTCCGATTTCACGCGCACACCCAAGTACGGGATTGAACGAAGGTCGCAGCCATGGCGCAGCTGCAAATACCGGCCGCTCCAGTCGACCCTTCCGTTGGCGGAACTGGCTTTCGCGATCTATTTCACGTACTTCGTGGTGTTCGCGATCGCGCATGGCCAATTTTTTTCAGTGCCGTTCCTGCTGATGTTTCAAGGCGGTTTCCTGTATGTCTGCGTTTCTTCATTGAGCAGTCGCTGGTCAAAAATTAATTTTGGCAGATCAGGTGCGGGCGATGCAATTCCTGCGTGACAAAATTCAAATTGTCGAGTAAAAGGTTGCGCATGCTTCGGCCCTTAGCAGGAATTTTTAGTTTCATTTCAATTACATCTGCGTTCGCTGTCACCCCGCTCGATACATCGAACCAGCTCATCATCAGCGTACGTGATCAGAAGTTGATGCTTGTACAGAACGGCGGGAAAGTCGCGACTTACCCAGTGTCCACCTCCATGTTCGGCGTTGGCGATCTCTGGGGACGAATGACAACTCCTCTCGGTTACCTCGCCGTCGAGAAAAAAATTGGTGACAACGCACCGACGGGTGCGGTCTTCCACAATCGGCGATTAACTGGCGAAGTTTTGCAGCCTAATGCTGCCGGCCGCGACCCGGTGACCACGCGCATTATCTGGTTGCGCGGCCTTGAAGCGCAAAACGCGCATGCCTTTAGGCGTTGTATTTACATTCATGGAACGCCGCAGGAGAAGACAATCGGCCGCCCGGCCAGCTACGGCTGCATTCGGATGAAGTCGAGCGACATTGCCGTGCTTTATGATCGCATCCCCCTAGGGGCGCTGGTGCAGATTACCGCTGACCGCTTGCCGAAAGTGCCAAAGGCACCGCGATCGCGACCGACGACTACTGTCGTAGCAGCGAGCGCAAAACCTCAGAACCAGGAGCAAACAGCTTCTACACCAGTTTCAGGCGAGACGCTCTCGATCGAACAAATGCGAATGGGTGGGGCACTGGCTGCCCAGCGGCAAAAAGCGAAGCTCGAATTAAATAAACGGTTGTAGCGCTCAACCCTTGCGCGGATGCGCCGGTTATGCGTCGGCGCGTGCATCCAGACCTGGAAAGCCTTCAGGGTTGACAATCTCAGTGCGCTCGCGAGCGTGCAGGTCCATAAGTTTTTTGATTACAATGGCAAAAACGAGGTCAGCCGCCAAACGCGCTCGCCAGACAGTGAAACGATCGCTTCGCAATCGTAGCGTCGTAGCGGGTCTGCGAACGATGCAGAAAACGGTGCGCTCCGCGCAAACACCGAACCTGGAGCAAATCCGCGCATTAATCTCAGCTATCGACAAGGCTGCCAAGCGCGGGATCATTCACGAGAATGCTGCGAATCGCCGCAAGGCGCGGCTCAATACCGCGCTTGCCGGGGCCAGATAATTTGTAGCCGCCTCGCTGTGCGAGGTGCTGTGCCGATTTGTTAGCAACGCGCGCTCGCGACGCGTTTCACAGAGGCGCAGCTACCGTAAATGCCCTTTGCATATCTTGCTGGACGGATAGATTCTTTCCAATGATTCCCGCTTTTCTTCTCGTGTTTTCGGCTGCGGCCTATCGCATTACAACAGGCCTCTTGATTCATTCCGGTGCGACCTGGCTTTCTAATTTCACGCCGCTCGCCGCAATTGCCCTCTGTAGCGCGGCGTACTTTCCAAAGAAATACAAATTCTCGGTGCCGCTCGTTACGCTTTTTATTTCCGACGCGGTAATTAACTTCCGTTACGGTGCGCCGCTGCTCGATTCACAAATCGTCTTGCGTTACGTCGCGCTGGCCGTTGTTGGATGCGTAGGGCTTCTCCTGCAGAACCGAGCATCGCTGAAAACGCTTCTGCTGGCTTCCATCGTTGGATCGACTTTTTTTTATGCGATCACAAACACGTTTTCATGGTTAAGCGATCCCGGCTACACAAAAAATTTAGCGGGCCTCATTCAAGCGCTGACGACCGGATTACCGAACTACAGCGCTACCCCCAGTTGGATGTTCTTCCGCAATTCGCTCATCAGCGATCTCTTGTTTACCCTGCTCTTTGTTCTTTCCATCAACCTTGGCCGAAGCGCGGAGGGCTCGCGCGCCCGAGCCGCGGTTCCGCGCGCGGCTTGAGCCGTCATGCAGCCGGTGGAGCAGCGCGACGAAGTCGAGATGCTCTCGCTGATGCTGTTGATCCGGCGTTTTGAGGAACGCGCCAGCCAGCAGTATCAAGCGCAGAAGATCGGCGGTTTTTGTCATCTTTACATCGGTCAGGAAGCAGTCGTCACGGGTGCTGTCGCTGCAGTGCGCGACGATGATTACATCATTACGGCGTACCGCGATCATGCTCACGCCCTTGCTCGCGGCACAAGTGCCGACGCATGTATGGCGGAACTTTTCGGAAAGGAAACAGGCTGCTCGCGCGGCCTGGGCGGCTCGATGCATTTCTTCGACCGCAAAAATCACATGTACGGTGGTCATGCCATTGTTGCCGCTCACGTTCCGCTGGCGGTTGGGATGGCTTTCGCCATTAAATACCGTGGCGAAGACCGTGTGACGCTCTGCTTCTTCGGTGACGGAGCGATCAACCAAGGCGCCTTCCACGAAGCGTTAAATCTCGCGGCTCTCTATAAATTGCCGATCGTCTTTATTTGCGAAAACAACCTTTTCGCGATGGGTACTTCTGTGAGGCGATCGACGTCGCTCAGGCAAATCGTGGATCGCGCGGAGGGCTATGACATTCCCGGAGAAATCGTCGATGGAATGAACTTTCGCGAAGTGCGCGACAAGGTTGCTGAAATTGTGGATTCCATCCGGAAAGAACCGCATCCAGCGTTCTTGGAAGTGCGAACCTATCGTTACCGCGGCCACTCGATGTCGGATCCGGCAAGTTACCGGACGAAACAAGAACTGGAGAAATATCGGCTCGACGATCCGATCACGCGTTTGCGCGCGCAGCTCACGCGTGAGGGAAAATTGACAAACGAACAATTCGATCTGCTCGACAAGCGAGCGAAAGAGACCGTACTGGCCGCAGTAAAATTCGCCGAAGAAAGTCCCCAGCCGCCGCTCGATGCGCTTTACAATTATACATATGCCGATGGAGCTGTAGCGGCAGGCGGATTGCCGGCAAAGCCCGACGAATCTGCAGCCGGCACAGCTTCCACTGTAGACGAGGGGCAATGAGAGAAATCACATATCGTCAAGCGCTCAATGAAGCGCTCGCGGAAGAACTGGAGCGTGATCCGAATGTTTTTCTGATGGGCGAGGAAGTTGCGGAGTACCAAGGCGCGTATAAAGTCAGCCACGGTTTGCTTGAGCGCTTTGGCCCGCGGAGGATCATCGATACTCCAATCAGCGAGAACGGATTTGCGGGTCTTGGAGTCGGCGCGGCAATGGTCGGGCTACGTCCGATCATTGAATTTATGACATTCAGTTTTTCGCTGGTGGCATTCGATCAGGTCGTAAACAACGCTCCCAATATGTTCACCATGTCGGGTGGGCAATTTAATATCCCCATCACGTTCCGAGGACCGAATGGACCCGCGCATCAACTCGGCGCCACGCATTCGCATGCGACAGAAAACTTTTACGCCAGCGTACCGGGTCTGAAAGTTTGCACGCCAGCGACACCGCGTGACGCAAAAGGCTTGCTTAAAACGGCCGTGCGCGACAACAATCCGGTCCTGGTTCTGGAAGCCGAACTGCTCTACAGCTCCAAAGGAATGGTGGAGCCGCCAGATGAAGAGCTGCTCATTCCGCTCGGGAAAGCGGAAGTGAAACGCGAAGGCAGCGACGTCTCGATCATTTGTTATGCCCAAACTGTCCCGCTGGCGCTCAAGGTTGCAGCCCAACTGGAGGAAGAAGATATCTCCGCCGAAATCATCGATCTGCGTTCGATCAAGCCACTAGATGAGAAGGCAATTTTCGATTCGATCGCAAAAACGCATCGCGTGGTAATTGTTGAACAGGATCATCCCTTCTGCGGAGTGGGCGCAGAGGTTTGCTACCGGATTCAGAAAAACATTTTTGATGCGCTCGACGCGCCCATCACTCGCGTATCACAAGAAGACGTGCCGATGCCCTACAACGAACGTCTTGAGAAAGCGGTGCTCCCAAACACGGACAAGCTCATCGCCGCTGTGAAACAGGTCTGCTACACGTGAACCATGTTAAAAGAGGTACAAATGTTACAAAGTTAGAAAGGGCGAGCAGTCTAAGTTTGTAACATTTGTAATTCTTTTAGCTTTCTCCCATGCCCGAAATTCAGATGCCCAAACTGAGCGACACCATGACGGAGGGTACTCTCGTCGCTTGGAAAAAAAAGAAGGGCGACCAGGTGTCGACTGGCGAGGTGCTCGCCGAGATTGAGACCGACAAGGCGACAATGGAATGGGAATCGCCTGAAGATGGAACGCTCACCGAGATCTATGTCCAAGAAGGCGGCAAGGTAAACGTCGGCGACAAGATTGCGTTCATCGGCGGAGAAGGTGAGGAAGCGCCGAAAGAAGAGGAGAAGGAAAAAGAGAAAGAAGAAAAAGAGGAAAAGCCAAAAGCCAAAGAAGAAGAAAAGAAGGAAGAAAGGCCGAAGAAGGCGGAGCAATCAAAAGAAGAAGAGGCGAAAGCGAAAGAGAAGGAGGAGAAAAAGGCGGCGCCGCCGAAAGCAGAAAAGAAGGCTGAACCTGAAAAGCCATCGCCGAAAATCGAGAAGGCCGAGGAAGCGCGCGTGAAAGCGTCGCCCGTTGCACGCCGAATCGCCGCGGAGCTTGGCGTTGACCTTTCGAGTGTGAAAGGCACAGGACCAGAAGGTCGTGTGACTGAAACCGATGTGCGCGCCGCTGCCAAATCAAGACCCGCTGCTCCAAGTCCCGCCGTCCTAGCAGCAATAAAGGCTGGTGAAAGCGCGCGCATTCAATTGTCCGGAATGCGAAGAATCATTGCGCAGCGACTGGTCGAAAGTCTCGGTCCGGTTCCACATTTTTATCTCAACATCGACATCAATGCCGCGCCGCTGATGGAAGCACGTGAGGAATTGAAGTCGGCGGGCGAAGGCGCAGATGCGGCCAAAATCACGGTAAACGATTTTGTTTTAAAGGCGGCCGTGCAAGCCGCGGTCAAGGTACCCCGAGTGAACGCCTCATTCGATGGCGACGCGATTGTGCAGTACGCCGACGTCGATCTGGGAATTGCGGTTGCGATTGAAGATGGGCTCCTCACGCCAGTTATTCGCGCCGCGCAAAACAAATCGCTGCGCGAGATCAGCGAACTGACAAAGGATTTGGCGCATCGCGCGCGCAACAAACGGATGAAGCCGGAAGAATTTCAGGGCGGCACATTCACAGTTTCAAATCTTGGCGGCATGGGGATCGACAGCTTCTCCGCAGTCATTAATCCGCCGCAGGGATTCATTCTCGCCGTGGGCAAGGTCACAAAAGTTCCCGTGGTGGACGATTGCGATCAAATCATCGTGGGTCATCGCATGTCGCTCACGATGAGCTGTGATCACCGCGTGATCGACGGCGCCCTCGGCGCGGAGTACCTGAAAGAACTGCGTCACCTTCTAGAAAACCCAGCGTTACTACTGGTTTGAATTTCTTGCGAGGAGCGCGCGAGCACCAGTCTTAACACGGCTCGCCGTATGGGTCTCTGGAATCTTCGGTGACTATCGCGGTCCTGTTTCCCAGGTCATAAAATCGTCGAGCGTTTGCCGGGTTCGATCGACCACGAACTCGACGACAGCTGCGTCGTCGATGAAGCCCAGGAACGGTGTCTTATCGGGAATCAGATCGAACGGATCGACCAGGTAGTTGAGAGCAGCAACGATCCATAACAACGCATCATGCGTAACCCGATCGTATTCCCCGTGATGATGGGCGCGGACCAAACGCAGCATTGTCTGGAGGTAAGGCCAATACTCTTTAAAGGAGTCTCTAGGCGCGGCCGCTGCCTTTCTCGCTGCTTCGTTGAAAAGCGTTTGCAGACTCTCACGATCCTGGACGCACGATTTTGCATCAGTGAGCGCTCTGGCAAACGCTTCGCTGCGAAGGGCAGGTTTGTTGTAAGGGCTGAGTCCTTCAATATTTTTTCGAGTCGGACGCGCCTTGGTCTTGGTACCCGATTTCGTTTTTGCCTTTTTCATCGGAGACTATGAGAGCAGGTCGGTGCGCAGATGAGAAGCCCATTCGAACGCAACGGCCAATCCAGTCGATCGACTGCTACGGCTTTGTCGCCAAAATTAGTGGTGACGGCCCGGGCGCTTCCAGCTTTCGAACTTTTTTGAAGCCCGCTTCTTCCAGCCAGGTTTTGATTTCGTTGAAGCTGAAGGTATCGCCCTTTTCGGTGTTCACCAGCATTTGCACGGCAAACATCAGTGAAGGCAGCGGTTTGGTGCGATCGTCGTTCACGAGCCATTCTGCAATTGCGATCGTCCCGCCAGATTTCAGCGCGCGGAACGTCTTCGCGAGCAACTGGCGGCTGCGATTTTCGCCTTCGCTGTGCAGGATGTGGCCGAGAGTCGCGATGTCGTAGCCGCTGCCGAAATTCACCTCCAAGATATCGCCTTCGACATAATTGCAGCGATGACCGACTCCGAACTTTTGCGTAATTCGTTTTGTTGTCGGAATCATTCCCGCCCAATCGACTGCGGTCACCCGCACCCGCGGCGATTTTTGGGCGAGAGCAATGCCCCAAATGCCCGAACCTGCCGCAAGGTCGAGCACGCGAACTTCGTCCTTTGCCTTCGTTAACTTCAAATGATCACCGAGCTTTTGCGCAGGCGGATAGCTCATCGGGATAATGTTTTCCACCAGCTGGCTAAAGAATTCCGTGCCTTCCGTTTCCTGGTTGACGGCGACGGCTGGACGACCCTCGCGAACGATGTCGGACAATCGCAGCCATCTTGAGATGATCTGCGGCGCAATGGTTCCAAAAAAGCCCGCGTGCGTTCCCAGGTTTTTGCTTAGAAGAAAGGCGGCGCTTTCCTGTGTCAGTGAATACTTTCCTTTCCGATCTTTCTTCAGAAGATTCAGACCAACGAGCGCATTCATTAGAATCCGCAGAGCCCGGGCCGATGCTCCGGTTTCTTCTGCAACCTGCTCTGGTGTTTTCGCGCGGTCTTCCAGCGAATCGAAAACCTTGTTACTCACACCCGCGCTGATGATCAGCGGCGGTGCGTAAGCGAAGCTAAGTTCCATCAAACGTTCGGGCGTGACTTGTTCGCCACGGCGAATCCGTCCTTTGGCGGATTTTTTACGGCGAGTTTTCCTAGACATATCGAATTTGAGGTTTCGAAAGCTAAGATCGACAAATAACATTGGGAATCAATTGTGACCAAGCATTCTTCTGAACTTCAGACGCCGCGTGTCACGGCCTTCTGCAAAACACGGGAAGAAATGGAAGCTGGCGAGCGCGCCGTGCTAGCGCCGTTTGCGGAAAAGTCTGGCGACTCGCGGGGCCGGCAATATTCGGAGCCCAGCCATTCGTTTCGGACGGAATTTCAGAGGGATCGCGCACGCATCATTCATTCACGCGCGTTTCGTCGGATGGAGTACAAGACGCAGGTCTTTTTAAATGGGACCGGTGATCACTTGCGGACCCGGCTGACGCACTCCGTTGAGGTCGCATCCATTAGCCGCACGATTGCTCGCGCATTAGGCCTGAATGAAGATCTCGCCGAAGCAATCGCTCTCGCGCACGATCTGGGACACGCGCCTTTTGGACATTCCGGCGAAGAGATGCTCGCTGAATGCATGCGCGACCATGGTGGCTTCGATCACAACCGCCAGAGCGTCCGAGTAGTGGAGCTCCTTGAAAACCCTTATCCAAATTTTCCGGGTCTGAACCTGACATTCGAAGTACGCGAGGGCCTGCGGAAACATCAGGCATTTCATGAGATGGGCGAACCAGCGCCGCCGCAGGCGCGCACTACTTTACAGAACCATCGTTGCCCGTCGCTGGAGGGGCAGGTCGCGGACCTGGCAGACGAAATCACTTACTACAGTCATGACTTGGATGACGCACTCGATTTTGAAGTCCTGAACACGGCGCAATTGGAAAAAAACGAGATCTGGCGGCGGAGCCTTCGGGCTGTGCGGGCGCGCCACCCTGACGCTCGAGAGCCGGAACTGCGCAAGCTAATTATTCGAGACATTATCGATACGGAAGTACGCGATCTGGTCTCGACCAGTGCAAAATCGATTGCAGATGCGGGCGTGCAAAGCGCAGACGAAGTGCGCCAACAGCCAGCCCCCCTGATTCGTTATAGCGATGATTTGTTCCAAGCGAATCGCGATCTGCGAGAATTCCTGTACCAGAATGTTTATTACGATTCGCGCGTCTCCGAAGTGAATCGCCGTGCATGTGAAATGTTGCGCCGAGTCTTCCAAGCGTACCTGGCGGATCCTGACAAACTGGGTGAGACGGCAGCAAAGCGAATAGAGACCGAGGGATTGCACCGCACTGTGTGCGATTACATCGCCGGAATGACGGATCGGTATCTAATAGAAGAATACGCGCGGATTGCAGACGTGTAGCCGCCTCGCTGCGCGCGGCGCAGGATTGAGGTGTTTGCCGGGGACGCCTTGCGTCTCCGGGGACGCGACAAAGCTACGCGGCCGCGCTTCCGCTTTCTTCCCGGAGATACTGAATCACCAATCGCAGCCGCTTATTAATAGAGAGTTCTTCGAGAACGCGCTGGCGATTTAGCGGATCGCTCACAAATGTCGCGGCCACGAGGTCGGCAAGCAATTCCGGGTCGCTCAAATCAGAAAGATACCGGTCTACTTTAGGGGGAAGCTGCCGTGGTCCGTTTCCCTTGAGGTTGGAATAAAGTTCCAGTACTTTTTCAGCCAGCGCTTCGGTCTCCACAGACCTGGCGGAGTCGGACTCGAGCGACTCAATCGTTGCGATCGGGAATGGCGCTTCCTGCTGGAAAGCGCTGAATTTTACGCGGTCCAGCCCCTGGAGGATCAGGTTTGAAGTGCCGTCACTCCGTTCCACGCATGCGCGAATGAGACCAACGCTGGCGATATGAAAAAAATCATCGGACGAATTCCATTCGATGCAATGCGGTTTGAGCAGCGCAACACAAAACATGCGGTGATGGGCCAGTGCATGCTTTAGCATTGCGCGATAGCGCGGCTCAAAGATATGAAGCGGGAGCAAGGCATGCGGAAAAAGCAGAGCGCCCGGCAAGGGCATAACTGGCACTTGTTTTGGAAGGGTTACAGATGAGGACATGGCACGGTTTTTTTGTACGATATGTGTGTTGGAGAAAGAGCAAGCAAAGGGACCAAAGATTTAACGTGGAGAGGAGATTCTCAGTGCGCGAAATTGTTCGAGCGATATTTGTCCTTCGATGTCGCTTCGGCCGAGCGAGACATACACAAGAGCCGTTCCACAACACGCGAGAAGCACGCGCGAAGCCGCGCCCAATTTACCAATCCCCATTGCACTCACGGCAACATCAGCGTCTTTTGACAAGACAAAATCGATCAAGCGCGTCAGTTGCGCCGGAGTGTCAGTGCATGTCGCAAGCTTGAAAATATCCGCGCCGTACCTCTTTGCTGCGCGTGCTTGAGCGCGCAACCGACTAGGAGACGGGGTGCTTTTCAGGTGATGAACTGAAATGATGCGCCGCACGTTTTTCTTTCGAGCCAGTCGAAGTAGCGAACGGAAGACAGGCGCGGAGCGTAATTCGACATCGATATGACGGGCCCGGGATAGGAAGCGAGCAAGCAGATCGTATCGTTGCGGCGCGGATAGTTGATTTGCGCCGCCTTCCATCGGATGTCGCGCAGTGATAATGAGCGGCGCACGCAGCTTTGACAGCTTTTTCTCCAATTGATCCACAACATCCACAACGCGATCCAGTCGCAGTTCAAACAAATCGGGTGGCTCGCGCATTCGAACAGCGAAATCGAGGTCCACGCGCGACGCGATTACGCCCACTACGCGAGGACATAAGCGAGGCGTGGTCAAACTGCGCACCCTCACGGAAGATTTAACCACGAATGGACGCGAATGAACACGAATTTTTCTCCCGCGAATCACGCGAATTAACGCCAATAGAAGAACAAGAATGGCCAGAAGGATTTTTTCGCGTCTATTCGCGTCATTCGCGCGAGAGTCTTCTCCTCTTCGTGTTCATTCGTGGTTAGCTTTCAGGAGCATTCTTTCAACGTACTTCGCTAGAATATCGAACTCGAGATTCATTAAATCGCCGGCTTGGGCTCGAACGAGATTGGTGTGCGTTTTCGTGTAAGGAATAATCCACACGACGAGGCTTTTCGGCAGAACTTCCGCGACGGTGAGGCTGATTCCGTTGACTGCAATGGAGCCCTTGCGCGCGACGTAATGGGCGAATTCCGCAGGTAATTCGATTTCCAATCGAAAATCCGCGCCGCTCTTTTGAAAGGCGATGATTGGTGTGACGCAATCAACATGCCCTTGCACGAAATGTCCACCGAAGCGCTCCTTCGCAGTGAGAGCGCGCTCAAGGTTTACCAGCTGTTTAGGCCGCAGTGTTTTTAGATTTGTGCGAGCGATCGTCTCGTCCAAGAGATCGAAAACCACCTCGTCGCCGCGGCGCGAGCTTACCGTGAGGCAACAACCATTAACGGCCAAACTATCGCCACGCCGCATCTTTTTCGCGACGCGTGGCGCGGCAATTTTCAATTGGTTACCGCCTTTGCCGCCGCGAATTGCGACGACGCTTCCAACTTCTTCGACCAGGCCGGTGAACATGATGTCGTAGAGAGTGATTTGTTAAATAGTTACACCGTTACATCGGATTTACGATTTAACGACGCAACGGTTCTAGGATCTAACGTCGCGAAGTTCAATTGGCCGTTGGGCGTTGAGCGTTGGGAGTTGGGCGTTAGCTTAGGCGCCGTTGTAATGACGCCGCAAGATCCCGCCATTTTCGGTATCCCCGTCGATTTTATTCTGTTCGGGCTGACCTTGGTTGGCGTCGCCGTGTTTCATCATCATACGATGCGCGTCGCGCTCACCGGGCTGGCGACGATCTCGATATACAAGATGGTTTTCACCGGCTTCAAAACAGGAGCCGGTGCGATCGGATTTGTGTCGCATGTCGTCAACGAGTGGGTAATCCTCGCGAATCTGCTTTGTTTGCTCACGGGCTTCGCCTTGTTGTCAGCCCACTTCGAGAAGAGCGAGGTGCCGGTGGTTTTGCCGAAGTACCTTCCCCATGACTGGAGGGCCGGTTTCGGCTTGTTGGCGATGGTGTGGATTCTTTCGAGTTTTCTGGATAACATTGCCGGGGCGTTGATTGGCGGCGCCATGGCGCACGAGCTCTACCGGGCCAGGGTGCACATTAGTTATCTCGCGGCGCTGGTGGCTGCGTCCAACGCAGGCGGCGCTTGGAGCGTGTTGGGCGATACCACGACAACCATGATGTGGATCGCCGGTGTCGCGCCAAGCCAGGTATTCGAGGCGATCCTTGGGGCGCTGGTCACGTTATTTGTCTTTGGAATCCCGGCCGCAATCAAGCAACAAAAATATTCGCCGATTTTGCAACGCGCTCGTCCACACGCGCGGGTGGATTGGATGCGCGTTGGAATTGTAGGGCTGATCCTCGTGCTCGCGCTGGTTACCAACGTAGTGGTCAATACGAAGTTCACCCAGCTGGCGAACGGCTTTCCGTTTATTGGAGTCGCGGTGTGGTTGGCGATTCTCGTATCAACGGGATTGCGCCGTCCTGACTGGGAGCTGCTTCCGCGTGCGTTGAGAAGTTCTATTTTCCTGCTCTCGCTGGTGCTGATCGCCTCGATGATGCCAGTGGAACGTTTGCCTGCGGCATCCGCTCACACCACCCTCGGTCTCGGTTTTTTGTCAGCCGTCTTTGACAACATCCCGCTCACAGCGTTGGCGCTCAAACAGGGCGGATACGACTGGGGTCCGCTCGCGTACGCGGTTGGTTTCGGAGGCTCGATGATCTGGTTTGGATCATCCGCAGGCGTGGCGATCTCCAGCATTTTTCCGGAGGCGCGTTCCGTTACTGCGTGGGTCAGAGAAGGATGGTTCGTCGTCGCTGCGTATGTAGTGGGATTTATCGCGATGTTAATATTGACTGGCTGGCATCCGGAGCCGAAGCGGAGCCCCACGCATGGCCCGCCTGGAGGCGGAATTGAACAATTAGTGACGGCTTCGCGGCGCTTAAATTGCTAAATCGTTGAATCGTCCAACCGTAAATCCCATGCTCGCAGATCCGATGTAACGGAGTAACGATGTAACGAATTACGTCGGCCCTTCGTGGTTAAGAAAATCCAGCCAACCATTTTCCAGCGCTTTTTCCGGACCGAGACGGTTGGCGGATCGGTGCTGTTGCTGTTCGCGATTGCGGCTCTGGTGCTGGCTAATTCGCCCCTCGCTGATGCATACGAACACGTTTGGCAGGTGCCGCTCACAGTGGAAATCGTGGGTCACTCGCTGTCGCTCACACTGCGTGAGTGCATCAACGATGGATTAATGGGGGTGTTTTTTCTGCTGGTTGGCCTGGAAATCAAACGCGAGTTGCTAGCGGGTGAATTGTCTTCCAGGAAACAAGCCGCTCTGCCGATCGCTTGTGCGGTCGGCGGCATGATCGTGCCGGCTGCGATCTATTGCATTTTTAATTCGAGTGGATTTGGCGCACGTGGCTGGGGCATTCCGATGGCAACCGACATTGCCTTTGCCTTGGGGGCACTGGCGCTAGTCGCGCCCCGCGCACCGATCGGCGCAAAAGTATTTTTGACCGCTCTTGCGATCGTGGACGATATGGGCGCGGTATTGGTGATTGCGTTCTTTTACTCTGGCGCGCTTGCATGGGGGGCGGTCAGTGGCGCGGCTTTGATGCTTCTCATCTTAATCGCATTCAACGCGACGGGAGTGCGTCCCTTGTGGCCGTATTTGTTAGTCGGAGTTGTGTTGTGGTATTTCGTGCATGAGTCCGGCATCCATGCCACGGTGGCCGGAGTCGTGCTCGCCTTTACCATCCCGACACACACGCGGATTAATGCCGCCCAGTTTTCACACCAAGCTCGCGCATTGCTGGACAGGTTCGACCGGACAGAGACCGGCGACCTTGTTGTGCTTACCAGTAAAGGGCAGCAGGAGACTTTGTTCGCGCTCGAGCATGCAAGCGCGGAGGTGGCAGCACCCATTCTCAGGCTTGAACACGCGCTGCACAATTTCTCGGCGTTCGTGGTGATGCCGTTGTTTGCCTTTGCCAACGCCGGCGTAAAAATCGGTGGACCGAGCGAGCACGGCGAAATTGTCCTTGGCGTGTTGCTCGGACTCGTGATTGGCAAGCCGCTGGGCATTACGCTGGCAGCATTTAGCGCGGTCAAATGCGGAATTGCTCAACTTCCCCGCGGTCTCGGATGGCTATCTGTGCTCGGTTATGCCTGCCTGGCAGGGATCGGTTTTACCATGTCGCTTTTTATCGCGATGCTTGCGTTCGATGAGACTGCGCCGGTTGACGCCGCAAAGTTGGGTATCCTCGCAGGGTCACTTTTGGCTGGGATCGCGGGCGCTATTGTTCTCAAGGTGGCCGCAGCTGCTCGCAATGATCACTAACTCGCACGCGATTCACAAGTCCCGTGTGTCACATGGGTCGCAGTCGCAGAATTTCCGTGCAAGCGCGCGTGTTGCTGTTCTTTCTGGCATTCTCTTTCTCTCTGGAATAGGCGCGCTGATCTTCGAGACACTCTGGCTGCGGCTAAGCGGCCTGGCATTTGGCAACTCGGTCTGGGCGGCGGCGTTGATCCTTTCGAGCTTCATGGCGGGTCTGGCGCTGGGGAACGCGATCGCTGCCTCATCGAGAATTCGGCGATGGCGACCGCTTCATCTTTACGCCTTGCTGGAGGTGCTGGTCGCCCTGTTTGGTTGCACAATCGTTTTTGGTCTTCCGGCGCTGGGCGAATTGCTGCGACCCGTGTGGCAAATGCTCTGGGATTATCAGCCCATGCTTCTCGGACTGCGGTTCATTGTGTCCTTCCTAATTCTACTTGTGCCGACAACGGCGATGGGCCTGACGCTGCCGGTTTTGATCGAAGATCCAATTTTGCGGCAAACGAATTTTGGGCGCGCGATTGGTTTTCTTTATGGCTCGAACACTTTAGGCGCAGTGGCTGGTGCTGTGCTCGGTGAAGGTTGTCTCATCGCGGCGTTTGGTCTTCGAGGCACAAGTTTGGCTGCAGGTTTGGCGAGTTGCATCGCCGCTGCAATCGCTTTGTTCGTGGCAAAACGCCAAGGCGAGACCAACACGCATGTTTTGCAGCGAACGTTTCCGCTCCGCCTGGATGTGAAGTATCGGCCGCCATGGCGTCTGCTTTTTGTCAGCTTTGGGACAGGCTGCATTCTTCTTGCTTTGGAAGTGATTTGGTTCCGGTTTCTGCGGTTGTATGTTCCATCCTCGCCGACTGCTTTCGCAATCATGCTCGCGGTCGTGCTCGCAGGAATTGGGCTCGGCGGCCTCGTGGCTGGTGCGATTCATCGCCGTCGCCCTGAGGGCGACACGCGCGCTTCGCACTGCGAAGCAGCTACAGCGCGAAGCGCGTCTCTTCCCGTCCTCCTGCTGCTGGCGGCAATCGCAACGCTTCTCTCATACTTATTTTTTCCAGCGCCGTCAGTTGAGACTCATTCGCTGTTTGAACTCTCCTGGCGCGCGGTCGCAGCAGCCTCGATTGCCCTGATGTTCCCTGTCGCCTTTCTGTCGGGAGTTCTGTTTCCATCCATTGTTGCATGCGTTCAAGCAAGCGTGCATGATCGGATGAACAGCACCGGAGTTACGACGTTGTTCAATACCACCGGCGCCGCTGCCGGCCCGCTTCTTGCGAGTTTCGTGCTGCTGCCGGGAATTGGCTATCAATGGAGCCTCATACTTTGCGCTGCGAGTTACGTTCTGCTTGGCGTCCTCGCGAGCGAATGCTCAGGTTGGTCGATCCGGCGGCCGATCGGTCTGGTTACCGTCGCACTTTGCGCGGCGGTGATTCTCCTTTTCGCAATTTTTCCGTATCACCGCGACGACACTCATTTCGGCCATGCAAGACATTTTCTTGGTCATTTGGTCAAAAAGATCGAGGGACCTTCCGACACATATCAGTTGCTGCGGTATGACCTTTTTGGCGAGCCGTATCGCTACCAGCTCTTAACCAGTGGGTTCTCGATGTCGGGCACAGCGCCGCTGAGTCAGCGCTATATGCGATTGTTCGCCTATCTTCCGCTGGCTTTTCGTCGGGAATCACAAGACGTGCTGCTCATCTGCTACGGCTGCGGAGTGACGGCAGATGCATTTGTCCACGCCTCGCATTTGAAGCGGCTAGATATCGTAGACATATCAAAGGAAGTATTTGATCTGGCTGATTTCTATCTGGGAATCAACTACTCTAATCCGCTGCGTGACCCTCGCGTAACGGCGTTCGTTCAGGATGGCCGTTTCTTCCTTCAGGCCAGCCCGCGACAGTACGACGTTATTTCCGGAGAACCGCCACCACCCAAGGTGACTGGTTCGGTCAATCTGTATACGCAGGAATTTTTCTCGCTTATGTATAGTCGCCTGAAGGAAGGCGGTATCGCCACCTTTTGGCTTCCAATTAACCAGTTGAAAGTGGACGAAGCGAAAGCAATCCTTCGGGCTTTCCATAATTCTTTCCCTAATGCGTCGGTTTGGGCCAGTTCCGATGAGCAATGGATTATGATGGGAATCAAGGGCGCGGGTCGCGCACTTACAGATGAGGAGATTGGGCGTTTGTGGAGCGACCCAGCTACCGGCGCAGACTTGAGTCGCATTGGAATGGAAGTTCCGCAGCAGTTAGACGCCCTCTTTGTGATGGACGGCGAGGAAATCGATCGCATCACGCAGGACATACCGCCTTTGACAGATTTATACCCGAAGCGCCTCTCCGATGCGGCTTGGGACGAACAGGCGAGCCATCGCTTCGCTTTGCCCTGTATGGAAGCCTCATCCGCTATTCACCGTTACCTTGCGTCTCCATTGATCAGCGGAAACCGGAACGAGACACTGAACGAATCACTCAAGTCGTGCTTCATCGTTCGCGAGGCACGTTATCGGTGCGGAATTGTTGGGCGTTGCAACGACCTCGCCGAACTCGACATTTATCTGCGCCATTTGCCATTGCGAACGCCGGTCTTGGAAGTCCTCGGCAGTGATGAATTTCGGCTCGCGATCGCACAGAGAGCTGCGCGGAAATCGGGTGCACCTCTACTCGAAACCATGCCGGATTTGATTGCCGGAGCCTTGGCCCAACGAAATATCGACGAAGCGATTCGACTATTAGAGAGCCAGAAAGCTCGCGGCGTGTTTAGCCTCAATGACATCTTCCTGCTTACTTATCTCTACTGTCTGAATGGCAGCGTCGAAAAAGCGGAAGCGCTCGCCGTTGCTAACGTTGGGTCGATCAAGAGAAACTGGTTCGTCGATTGGCTTTGGGAAAAATTGGAGACCGATTTTGGATTTCACCCTCCCGGCTAGAAGAGTAGCACTAGGAACATCGACGATAAACGTGGACGGCCGGGATCAAGCTAAGTCATCGCACAAACTCAATGCGAGCCTGCGCGTAGCGATTGTCTCCGCTATTCTCTTTCTTTCTGGAATAGGCGCGCTGATCTTCGAGACCCTCTGGCTGCGGCTGAGCGGCGTCGCATTTGGCAACTCGGTCTGGGCGGCGGCATTGATCCTTTCCAGTTTCATGGCGGGCCTGGCGCTAGGGAACGCGATCGCCGCATCATCTAGAATTGGGCGATGGCGACCGCTTCATCTTTACGCCTTGCTGGAGGTGCTCGTCGCTTTGCTTGGTTGCACAATCGTTTTTGGTCTTCCGGCGCTAGGCGAATTGTTGCGACCCGTGTGGCAAATGCTCTGGGATTATCAGCCGACGCTTCTCGGACTGCGGTTCATCTTATCTTTCCTGATTCTACTTGTGCCGACAACGGCAATGGGCCTGACGCTGCCGGTGCTGATCGAAGATCCGGTTTTGCGGCAAACCAATTTTGGGCGCGCGATTGGTTTTCTTTATGGCTCGAACACTTTAGGCGCAGTGGCTGGTGCCGTGCTCGGTGAAGCGTATTTGATCGCAGCCTTTGGCCTTCGAGGCACAAGTTTGGCTGCAGGTTTGGCGAGTTGCATCGCCGCTGCAATCGCTTTGTTCGTGGCAAAGCGCCAAGGCGAGACCAACACGCACGTTTTGCAGCGAACGTTTCCGCTCCGCCTGGATGTGAAGTATCGGCCGCCATGGCGTCTGCTTTTTGTCAGCTTTGGGACAGGCTGCATTCTTCTTGCTTTGGAAGTGATTTGGTTCCGGTTTCTGCGGCTATACGTCGCGTCGTCTTCGACAGCCTTCGCAGTGATGCTCGCAGTTGTGCTGGGGGGAATTGGGCTGGGGAGCATTCTTGCCAGCCTGATACACGGGCGCTCGACGCACCTGGATCAGTTGCTCCCCAGCCTGCTATTGCTTGGCGCGGTCCTGGTATTGCTGTCGTACTGGTTTTTTCCGAGCGCGCTGATTCCGGCGTCTGTCGGAGTATTTGACATCAGTTGGTGGCGGATCACGCTGCTCTCCACCGCTTTAATGTTTCCGGTTGCCTTGGCCTCGGGAATTCTGTTTCCATCCATCGCCGCAAGTGTGCAGGCTACTGTGGGCGACCGGATGAACAGCACTGGGATCACGACGCTGTTTAATACGATAGGTGCGGCGCTCGGTCCGCTCCTGGCAAGTTTCGTCCTTCTGCCAGGCATCGGCTATCAATGGAGTCTCATCGCATGCGCTTTAGGCTATGCGCTGCTGAGCATTGTGGCCGCTTTTGTGGTGCGGCAACCTGTCGCCGGTTTGAAAGCTCGCCACGGCGAGTCCGTCCTGTGGCGGACGTGGACATTGTCACGCGCTCCAAAGCACAATCTTGCCTCCATGGTTCTACTTGGTCTCTGGATCGTTCTGATTTTGCTCCTGGCAATTTTTCCGTATCGACGTGCTGAGTCGCATTTCGCACATGCGAGTCGTCCTTACGAAACGGAATACCAAGGAGAGGTGTTGGCGCGAGTTGTGAAGAGGATCGAGGGCACCTCGGATACGTGGCAGCTGCTGCGACGCGATCTGTTCGGCGAACCATACTACTACCGGCTCATGAGTAATGCGTTTTCAATGTCGGCCACAAATCCGCCTGGCCAGCGTTACATGAGATTGTTTGCTTATCTTCCTCTGGCTTTTCGTCCTGAATCAGCAGACGTGCTGCTTCTTTGCTATGGCTGCGGAGTGACGGCGGATGCGCTTCTTCACGGACCAAACGTCAGGCGAATGGACGTGGTAGACATTTCAAAAGAAGTGTTTCGCCTCGCCGATTTCTATTCCGGAACTGATCACACCAATCCGCTCCACGATCCACGAGCAACTACCTTTATTCAGGATGGCCGCTTCTTCCTCCAAGCGAGTCCGCGCCAGTATGACATCATTTCTGGCGAACCGCCTCCGCCGAAAAATGCAGGTTCGGTCAATCTTTACACTGAAGAATTTTTCTCGCTGATGAAGAGCCGCCTCAAGGAAGGCGGAATTGCGACATTTTGGCTGCCACTTGACCAACTAAAGCTCAATGAGGCAAAAGCAATTCTTCGCGCGTTTCATAATGTGTTTTCGAACGCATGTGTGTGGGCAAGTGCCGATGAGAACTGGATCATGATGGGCATCAATGGGCCGGGACGTAGCGTCAGCGAAGAGGATCTGCGGCGATTATGGAGCGACCGCGCGACCGGCACGGATCTAAAACGCATTGGCGTCGAGGTCCCGCAGCAGCTAGGCGCACTGTTTTTGATGGACGGCGACGAGATCGATCGCATTACGTCCGGCAGCAGCCGGATCGCGCCGCTGACAGACAATTATCCAAAGCGATTGAGCGATGCGCCCTGGGATGAAAAGGCGAATTTTGAGTTCGCTGCCGCTTACATGGACCCAGCATCTGTCACAGAACGCTTTCTACGGTCACCGCTGATCAATCGTATCTGGCCGGAGGCGCTAACTAAATCAATGAAGTCCCTTTTCGCCGTTCGGGAGACGCGATTCCTTTCACAAACGGTTGGAAGCAACAAGCTGGCGGAGCTTGACCTTTTTCTGCGCGGGACGCTGCTGCGCATGCCGGTGTTGGAAGCGCTGGGCAGCGACGAACTACGACTCGCGATCGCGCAGCGGGTTGCGCGCGAGACAGAATCACTGCCGCTCGAGATTGTGCCGGACCTCGTTGCCGGCGCACTGGCGCGACGCGATTTGGGCGAAGCAATTCGGCTGCTGGAAAGTCAGAAAGATCGCGGCGCGTTCGGTGTTCGTGAAACCCTTCTGCTCACATATCTCTACTGCTTGAATGCCAACGTTGATAAGGCCGAAGCGCTTGCAGTTGCAAATTCCGGATTGATCAACAAAGATTCGTCGGCCGATTGGCTGTGGAAAAAATTGGAAACCGATTTCGGATTTCATCCGCCGAGCAACGACGAATGAATGTAACCGCGGATTACGCTGATAGCGCGGATTACACATGGGAAAACTGATTCACGAGAAGCTGAGCAGAGAAATTATCGGCGCGGCGATGCACGTCTTGAATCAGATGAAGCCGGGTCTTGATGAAAAACTGTACGAGCGCGCCTTGGTTATCGAATTGCGCCGACACGGACATGCCATCGAATCGCAGAAGAAATTCCCTGTATTCTATCAGAACGAACTGATCGGCAACCTGACGCCAGATCTGATTGTTGATAAAAAGGTGATTGTCGATCCCAAAGTCGTCGCCGCATTTAATGAAGCTCACGTCGCTCAGATGGTCGGTTATTTAACGATCACCGGCCTTGAACTGGCCCTATTGCTCAATTTTAAGAGCGCCCGATTGCAATGGAAACGCGTTGTGCGCCAGCAAAGACGAGACACTTCTCGGCCCGATCTCCATGCGTAAAGCTGCCGTATCCGAGCTATCCGCGTCATCCGCGGTTCACGCTAACGAGGACTGAAACATTTCAAACGAGATGAAAGTCTCAATTGTTATTCCTTGCTACAACGAGAAAGCTACGATCGAAAAAATTGTCGAGGCAGTTCGCTCGGCAGCAATTGGCAGCAGGGAAATCATTGTAGTTGACGATTGTTCGCAAGACGGGACGCGGACAGTGCTGGAAGAAAAGGTTTCCCAGATGGTCGATCGCATCATTTACCATTCAGTTAATCAGGGCAAGGGAGCGGCTTTGCGCACAGGCTTTGCGGCTGCTACCGGTGATATCATCCTCGTCCAAGACGCGGATCTTGAGTATAGCCCCGAAGATTACCCAGTGCTCTTGGAGCCTCTCATCGCAGACAAAGCGGACGCCGTTTTCGGATCCAGATTCATGGGCGGCAGGCCGCATCGAGTTCTCTTTTTTTGGCACATGGTTGGAAACAAAGTGTTGACCCTTCTTTCCAACATGTTCACGAATCTTAACCTGACGGATATGCAGACGGGCTATAAAGCCTTCAAGGGTCCTCTAATCAAATCGATTCAGATCGAAGAGGATCGTTTTGGCGTTGAGCCTGAAATTGTGGCGAAGGTAGCTAAGCTAGGGTGCAGGATCTTCGAGGT
The DNA here is from genome assembly GCA_046725285.1 of Verrucomicrobiota bacterium. Classification (GTDB taxonomy): domain Bacteria; phylum Verrucomicrobiota; class Verrucomicrobiia; order Chthoniobacterales; family UBA10450; genus Udaeobacter. The sequence continues at coordinate 62,460 of JBKOYG010000037.1, read as the reverse complement.
AGGAATTTCCTATTATGGTCGTACGTACGACGAGGGCAAAAAAATCGGCTGGCGCGATGGCTTTCGAGCGTTACACGCCATAATCAAATATGGTTGCCGGCACTAGCGATTAGCCAATGGCCAATAGCCAATAGCGAATAGCTGATTGCCGATAGAGTGCGATTCATTCACACTGGAGGCATGTTCAAATTTGAAAAACTGGATGTATGGCAAAAGGCCATCGACTTTGCGGATCTGGTTTATTCGAAAACGAAGTCTTTTCCCTCCGATGAGCGTTTCGGGCTAACGAATCAGATGAGACGCGCAGCCGTTTCCGTCTCCTCGAACATCGCTGAAGGCAGTGCACGAATTTCAGACACCGATTTCGCGCGTTTTGTGGAAATCGCGACTGGATCGCTATTTGAGGTAGTCTCAGAGTCGACGGTCGCGAAACGCCAAGCCTACCTAAGCGAGGAAGAGTTCGCCGCGATTTATAACGCCGCCGAGGAGCAAGGTCGAATGCTAAGCGGCCTGCGCCGAACGCTGGTTGGCGATTAGCCATTTGCTATCAGCGATTGGCTATGGGCTATCAGCGCATTGGCTATGTTCACGCTGGCGAAGTGAGAACCAATCCTTAATGTGCAGGTACGCATTCTTTATTGGTCTGCTTATTCTCATCGCGGCGGCGTGGTTTGTGATCCTGCTGACGTCGCAAACTCATGTTCATAGCGACGAAGCAATCATCGGCCTGATGGCTAAACACATTCTGGAAGGACGCTATTTTCCTTTCTACATGTATGGTCAGCCCTACAATGCAGGGGCAGCGTGGGAAGCTTATCTGGCCGCAATTGCGTTCGCATTTTCCGGCGTCAGCGTCATTTCGTTGAAGAGCTGCATCGTCGGGCTGTCGTTGCTGTGCCTTTTTCTGTTTTATCGGATGTGCCTGGCGCTTTATGACCAGCGGACGGCTCTCCTCGCGACGGTTGCATTCGCGTTCACGCCATCACTCCTCAAATGGCATTTTCAAGTGAGGGGTTACTCTTGGTATTTCCTGTCAATTCCAATATTGATGATGCTTTTTGCATCGATCGAATCAGCGCGGGATCCGAAGCGAAAGACCTTGTTTTTCTTTGGCTTGGCATCTGGGATCAGCATCTGGTGCCTGGAGCTTGCGATTCCGCTGGTTGGCGCATTATGGATGTTGCTGATTTTGCGCCGCAGACTGTCGCGCAATAATGCGGCGCCAGGCTTGGTCGGCGTCGTGATGGGGTACGCCCCGGTCACTGCATTTAACTTCACGCATCACTTTAGCAACTGGCGGTATCTAATCGTTGAAAGACCAGGAGGCGGAATCTCGTCGCTCTTCCACCTTTCAGCGTTCGGGCGAATTTTCCTGAATGAAATGCCGAAGTTCTTTGGACCAGACACCGTTCTCTGGTACTATCCGGAAACGCCGGCATCCGGCTACGTGTTTTACGCGATTGCGTTTTTCGCCTTGGTGTTGGCGATTTGGCCCTTCGCAAAATCACCTTCAAAAACTGTACCAGCGCTGCGGGGCGATCTGCCGGATCACCCACAAAAAAGGGATTTTGATATGCTCGTGCTAACCGCGGCTTCTTTTGTTCCGTATCTGACTATGCCCGAGGGGGTGCCGAGCTATTTTTTCGGTGGATGTTTCTTTTTGTCGGTGCTGACGGGGCGAATGTTGGAGCGTTCCTTTTCTTCCTCGATGGGGTCGCTGCGTCTCGCTGGCGCCGGTGTGCTCGCCGCGATTTTGGTAACCGGGGTTCTGGTCATGATCAGGGTCGGACAGAAAAATCAGATCGAAACACTCTCCTTGTGTAACGAGGGCAAGAATTATTGCATGACACGAATTCCCGGGGCGGACATAGAAGGCGTTGAACACTATCTGCGCGAACACAACGCGACGTCCGTCTGGACGACGATCTCTTTTGTTTATCCATTACTGTTCGAGAGCGGCGAAACCTTGGCCGTTTCTAATGCGATTTTCGAGTACCCCCATCGCGTTTATCCGCAGAAAATCCCGTGGCGTGAGCCCAGCCTCGATCCGGACGCTGCGTTTGTCATCGAAACCGATTCTCCCTTTCGTTCTATCTTAGCATCGCGTTACGCCCAAGCCTTCGGCGCTGCGCCATCGATTCATGAATATGGAAAACTCACCGTTCTAGCGGCGGCCCCAAAAAACAGTTTTCCTAGGTAGCAGAGTCGCCCCGAAGTTTAATTGGCTCTCAGTGTTCGCAGCATAATCGCACTGCGCCAGCATCGTTCATCGCCAGCTCTTTCGGCTCATTCCGGAGAGATCGTTCGTTGACCAGCTTTTGGGAGATTACGAACCGATTTCGGATATCGATTAAGACTTACTCGCAAAGAAGGTTTGCATTAACGTTCATTGCCGCTGCCACCAAAAAACGTTGTCTCCCCAATCACCGCTCTCTCCATATCGCACAGGTGTGTATCCCAGTGACCGCATCGGGATTTGAGGCAGGTGCGGCAGCCAATCAGTAGTCAACAAAAATCCGGCTGGCTTAAGAAGCGTCGAGATATTCTGAAGCGCTAACGCCTGCTCTAGGGTGTCATAATAGAGGAAAACATTTGTGGCGATGATGAGATCGAATTGTCTTGTCGCCGATTGATCGAACTGTTCCAAAACAACATTTAAATCGGCAGGTTTGCATGAAAGAATGACTTCTGGACGAATCCCGACTGCGCGCGTTTCAAGACCCTTGAGAGCTGGTGGAGGTTGAATCGGAGCGACGGGCTTACCGATCTCGCTGCCGAACGAACGCCAGTACTGAACTGCCTCAGCAACCAATGGCCAGGACTCGCGTGGCAATTGCACGACGTAGTTCTCTCCCGTTTTGGCGCGGTCATGCGCGCGACGCAAATGCTCAAGAACCTCCCGACTAATGTCGAAGGCGGTAATGTCGATCTTTCCAGGCTCGGCGAGTCCTAAGCGAATGAGTGAATCGTAAACCGCGAACGGTTGCAGCGTCTGGAGCGGATAAAAGTCGTAACCGTATCCTTTATCGGTGAAATCCAAACCAGGCCCGATCACTGCCACGCGAGCAATCGATCTCTCTGGAAGCACTGCGTGGTCCTTCATGTCGCGCAGCGCCCCCTCGATGCCGAAGCTGGACAGAATGGTTGTATCAAGCGAGATGCCGCGCTCGCGAAACACACGCGAGCGCTTGGAAAGCCCGGCCTCTTGGTTGCTCTCACGCGTTGCCTCATCAAACTCTTCTTGAAAAGTGGTCTGCTCCTGCACAACCCGCCGAAGATTTTCCAAGATAAAAGTTTTTGTCTTCGCATACCCGGCAGAACTGTCGGGATCCATTCCGCTGCGTCGGAGAATGTTTCGCACAAAAATGAGCCGCTCGTTCTTTCCCGGATTGCGAAGTCCCTCTAAAAGGTCATCTAGCCGCGACTGCACGACTGCATCGTCGGGATCGTGCATCGCTATGACCCGCGGTTGTGTCGTGAACGAAGTGCCGAACAAGAGCAGGTTGATCATCGAATCGAGTGCGCCTTGCTCGAGACGCTCACGAACGATTTCATCCTCGTGCTGAGCCCAAGTTTTCCACTTGGCTTCGTTCGGCTCCTTTAGCTGCAGCGGCAGTTCGTTAGGCAACGCCTCCAGGACCGGCTTGACCGTCGCGAATGGAACAATTGGTCGATGCCGGGTGTGTGTTTGTTTATCGCGGAAATAGGCGAAAAGCCAAACGCCGGCAACGCCGATGATTAAAGCGAGGACGAACCACAGAGGACGCTGGGATCTTAACAACTTCATTTTCTTGCTGGCATAAACTAAGCAGCGTTAGCGCCGGTCGGAGATGATATGCGCGTAATCCGTGGTTCCAACCCGTAAAAATTTTCGCTTACGCGAAGGGCAGGCCGACTTCGAACCCAACCACGAATGAACACTAATCTCTCGGCACAGAAGGGGCCCCGCGAATCACGCGAATAGACGCGAATAGATTTGAGCCTCACGGATCATCGCCGTGAGCTAGTTGTGCACGCGTTCAGCGAAGCAGCGCGCGACAATTGCTTTTCTTAACCAAGTAAAAGCCGGGCAGGCTTTCTGCCTATCTACATTCGCGTTAATTCGCGTGATTCGCGGGCACAACATTGGTGTTCATTCGTGTCGATTCAGGGTTAAAGCGGGTTCAAAAAACCTTCAAAAAAACCGAAAAAAAAGCTTGCCAGCCCCTGGCACGTTCCATTAAACGGGGGTTCGACGGGACAAACAGGCCCCGAAAGCCGTTCAAAAAAACTTTGAAAAAAGTGAAAAAAAAGCTTGTCAGGGCCACAGAAATTTAATAAGCCTGCCAAAACCTAACCAAACCAATGGAGAAACTAATGACTAAAAACGTGCTAAATAAACTCGGATTCCTTGGCGCCGTCTTTGTGGCGGTCGTGGGATTTCCTCTAATTTTTGCATCGAACGCATTTGCTCAGTTGCCGGCTCCGGCGGCTCCCGCAGCGCCCGCCGCTGAGGTCGAGCGAGTGGTTGTGACCGGTTCGAACATTCCCACAGCGGAAGAGACCGGCCCCAATCCGGTGGACACGTATCGTCCGCAGGACATCGAGAAACTGGGTATCCGCAATGCCACTGACCTGCAAGAATTCATCCCGCAGGAAGCGGGTGGTACCGTCAACCTGAACATTGGCAACGGCGGTGATGGCACCATTCAGTTCAACCTGCGCGGCTTGTTGCCGAAAGAGACTTTGATTCTGGTCGATGGCAAACGCGTGGCCTATGGTTCGTTGGGCGTTTCCGGGTTCAGCGGAGGTCCGGACATTAACCTGCTACCGTTCGTCATGATCGATCACGTGGACATTCTCAAGGATGGCGCCTCGGCTGTGTACGGATCGGACGCGATCTCGGGCGTGGTCAATTTCTTTTTGGTCCACAAGTTCCGCGGCTTGGAGATTGGTGGCACTTACGGAAATACAGATCTCGGGGCGTCCAATGATATGGGTGAGTGGGAGGCATGGATCAAAGCCGGCACTGGAGATGACAAGACCGATATCGTGGTCATTGCCGATTTCTGGGAGCGCACCGGTGGCATTTTCAGCCGCGACCGGGACCTTTCCAGTAACGCGTTTATGATACCCTGGGGAGGATTTGATGGTCGCAGCGGGAATTTCCCTGGCCGCGTGGGAAGTCGCCGTTTGCTGCCCACTTTGTTTTTCAGCGAGGTCAGCGGCCCGCCGCCACATTCAGCTCCTAATGCTGCGACTTCTCCATTTTACGCTAGCCCCTATGCGGTTAATCCAAATGCGTATCCAGGTGCCCCTGGTGTTAACAATCCAAAAACCGGCTTTATCATGCCCCAGACCGGCCCGAAATACAGGGGAGGTGGCGACTACTTCTTCTATAACTTCGCCGCTGTTACGCCAGCGCTGCCGCCGGGAGACCGTCAAGTGTACTACGGCTCGTTCACCCGCGACCTGTGCGACAAGTACCTGACCGTATTTGCCGACTTCAAATATGCGCGTTCGTTTTTCAATTCGTCCCTGGCGGCAGTGCCGTTTACGCCAGATCCGTTCAAATTCCCAGGCACTAACGTGTTCTTTAGTCCCACCGGTATCAGTGTGCCAATCTCGAATCCGTTTAATCCCTTCACAGTTGGAGATACGACACTGGTGATTAACGGCATCCCAGTCCCAATGACTACCGGTGTTCGGTTTCGTGGCATCAACGACACCGGTCAAAGGTTCGAAAACTTCACTTACTGGGATCAGCTTTTCGACGTCGGGCTGCGTGGCGAGATGGGGGAATTTGGCGATTATTTCAAGACGTGGAACTGGGAAATGGGTTTCCGTTACTCCCGCAACGAAGGGCAGGATCTGTCTATTGGCGAAGTGAGCCAGCCCGGGTTGCGCGATGCGCTGTTGGATACGGACCCGAAAACCGCGTTTGATGCGTTCGGTGGCTTTTTCCATCAAAACACTGCGGCGGCCAGGCAAAGAGTTTATGTGACATTGCATAACTCAGGTGAGTATGAGTTGCCGATCGGTTACGCCACGATTAACGGCGACCTGTTCAATCTTCCCGCAGGGCCAGTCTCATTTGCGATTGGTGGCGAGTACGACGCGCCGAGGTTTACTCGCGATCGTGACGCGCTTAATAATACGTTCCAATCGATTGGCTCAGTAGACGGGCAAAGTTTCCGGGTGAATCGGGATATCTGGGGAATCTACGAGGAAGTACGTGTGCCATTCACTAGTCCCACATGGAACTTCCCTGGCTTCTACAGCTTGGAAGTGGACTTCGCCGAGCGAGAAGAATGGTACAGCAACAATACCTCTGGGGTGCTGCCCGCAGGGTTCTTCCCAGGCGGACCGTCGGTGCATACGAAGTATAATGCGCAAAAGCCGAAAGTATCAGTGCGCTGGCAGCCGCTTGATCCCAAGTGGATAGGCGCGGTGACACTGCGTGGCAGCTACACCGAGGCGTTCCATGCGCCGACATTGGGAGAACTTACGCCCGCGTCCACGCAAAACTTCCCAATTGTTGCCGATCCATTTTCCACTCAGACCGAGCCACAAATTGAGGAACGTGTTTTAGGAAATCCCCGCACGCATCCGGAAACGGCCTATGAATGGACTTACGGAATTGTTTACAGCCCGAAATGGGTCAAGGGCCTGACGCTGAGCGCCGATTGGTGGCACATTGATATGCGCGACATCGTGGCAGCGCTAGGTGCGCAAACCATTATCCTGGAAAATCCCCCGCCGCTAGGATCGAACGCGTCAACCGTTGTAGGCCCCCTTGGGCAGACGGTAGTCCGTTCTGTTGGTACTGGTGGTGAGCCGGGGCCAGTCTCGCTGGTTATCGATCCCAGCGCTAATCTTTCCGGCGCGATCTTCGAAGGTCTCGACTACGAGGCGATCTATATCCTGGATTCGACGATCTTCGGTCATGGCGATTGGGGAAGGTTGACAACAACGGTCAACGGCACCTGGCTCTCACGGGCTGAGTTTCAAGTAAGCCCCGGGACGAAGCGGGTTGGTATCAATGGCGAATTCCTGCCACCCGGGTTCGCGCTAACCAGTTCGCTGCCGTGGCATCGGGCTAACTTCAGTATCTTCTACGATGGCCCGGCTGACACGTGGATGCAGGGCTTGGATGTCGGTGCCATAGTCCACTGGACCGGTCAGTACGAGGACGACAATGCCAGTCTGACAGGGGCGACCAAGCTCAATGAGCCCAGGAGTGGCCCGCTCGGTGGCGGTGATGAAGTACGGGCACGGAAAGTGTCCGCGTGGACTACGCTCGACCTCATCTTGAACTACACGTTTAACCTGCCGCCACCAGCGCCAGCCGAAGTGCCTGGCTTTGCCAAGGAGGGCGGGAAGAACGTGAAGATGAAGGACGGCAAAGAGAAACAAGTCATTCCTGTTTCCACAGCCGAGTATGGCTGCAACAATTGGAGATGGTGGCTCAACAACACCACGATCACGCTTGGCATGCAGAACGTGACGGATGAAGATCCGCCGTTTGTGGCAGGCTCGTTTGAGAGCGGTTACGACGAGTCGCTTGCGACCATCAAAGGCCGGTTCTGGTACGTCGGGTTGAAGAAGCGCTTCTAAAGCAAAGACCGGAAAATTCACAGCGGCCGGGCTCATCACGGGCCCGGCCGTTTTGCTTTTAGACACGAATTTCACGAATTCACACGAATTGACTCACACGTCAGCATTGCTGGCCGAGCAGTCGCTGGATTCGTTTCATGCAGATAACGAAAATTCGCGTAATTTCGGTGTCCGGTGTCGGATACGAATTTCACGAAGCGGCACGAATTGCTTTGCAATTCATCAGTCGTGACAATTCGTGTGATCGGTGGTGTCGCATGAATGAACTGCTTTACAAGGAGGAGGTTTTTCAACTCGTGGGCCTCTGCATGGAGATTCATCGCGAGCTGGGAAAGGGCCACGACGAAATCATCTACAAGGACGCTCTGGTGGTCGAACTGGATCGCGCGGGGATTCCGTTCTTACGCGAGAAAAGTTATGAAATCATCTACAAGGGAGTTATCCTGCCTCACTATTATTACGCGGACTTCGTAGTGTGGGATAAAATTCTCTTTGAGGCCAAAGCTGTCGAAAAACTGACCGATTCGCACATCAAACAGGTGTTGAACTATCTGGCCGCCTCGAAACTTCGCGTCGGTCTGTTGGTCAATTTCGGTGCCGATTCCCTAGAATGGAAAAGAGTCGTTTTGTGAGACACGACTATCGTGATTCAACTGGCGGAAGCTTTCAGATCAATTGGTGTGAATTCGTGAAATTCGTGTCTCGTCTCTTCAAAGGGGAGTGGCTTTGGGGATTTCTTTTAGTCGCTCTCGTTCTCATCGTCTATGCCCGCGTCTTTAACGCCGGATTCATCTGGGACGATGAATCGCATTTGACCCAGAATCCCTGCATTGTTGGCCCGCTGGGATTGAAGGAAGTCTGGACTACCACGCGAGCAGTCTATTACCCACTGGTCCTTACGACTTTTTGGGCTCTGCATAAAGTTGTTGGCTTAACCCCATGGCCATATCATCTTCTGAATGTCATCTTGCACGCCGGATCGGCGGTCTTGCTCTGGCGGATCTTGCGGCAGCTTAATGTTCGCGGTGCCTGGCTTGGAGCTGCCCTCTGGGCATTGCACCCAGTAATGGTGCAATCCGTGGCGTGGGTAACTGAGCTCAAGAACACGCAGTCGTGTTTGTTCTATTTATTGTCGATTTTGTGCTTTTTAAATCGGCAGAGCTGTAGCTGTCGCCCTGTGGGCGACGGGCGCGCTTCCCACAGGGAAGCGGCTACAGGTGACGCGGGCATTCAAGGAGCGGCGGTTTCCCAATCCCGAATTGGATTCGGCAGGCGCTTTGGAAATCGCCCCTTCGTATTGTTGGGTTTGTCTCTGCTCTTCTTCGTGCTGGCCACTCTAAGCAAGCCTTCGGTGGTCATGTTGCCTGTCGTGCTTGGCCTCTGTGTCTGGTGGCGAAGCCGCCTTCGCCAAGGCTACGGCGGCCAAGCAGGACTTCAATGGCGCGATGTGTTGGCGCTTGCCCCGTTTGCCGTGATTTCAGGCCTTGCGAGCGCCTGGACAATTTGGGAACAGAAATTTCATGCTGGTGCAATTGGCGCCGAGTGGGCGCAGACGTGGCCGGAACGCCTTATCATTGCGGGACGCGCAATTTGGTTTTATCTGGCGAAAGTGGTCTGGCCGCATCCGCTCATTTTTATCTATCCACGGTGGGAAGTTAATTCGTTGCAGCTAACGGCCTATTTGCCGCTACTCGCAGCATCGGCTGGATTACTAGCCTTGTGGTTGATCCGCACAAAATGGAGTCGCGCCGTATTCTTCGCGGCAGCCTACTATGTGGTTTCGCTGTTTCCAGTGCTCGGCTTTTTCAGCGTCTTTTTCTTTCGCTACTCATTTGTGAGCGATCATTTTCAATATCTGGCGAGCATGGGACCGCTTGCTCTCGCTGGTGCTGCGATCACTGTAGCCGCTTCCCTGTGGGAAGCGCACACGTCGCCCGTAGGGCAACGGCTACAAGCTCGTGCGCCAACGGCGACGCAAGGAGCGTCGGTTTCACAGCTGCCGGAGGCGCTTAAGAAAGCACCGCTCCTTGGATTCTGCGGAGTTCTTCTTCTACCGCTCATTTTTTTGACCTGGCGACAGGCCGCCATTTACCACGATCTTGTCACCCTATATACATCAACGTTGACGAGGAATCCCGGTTGCTGGATGGCGCATTACAATTTGGGCATCGCTCTCAACGACCGTGGGAAGAGCGACGAGGCGATCGCTCATTATCAACAGGCTATTGAGCTGCGGCCAGGTTATGCCGAGGCGCATTATAATCTGGGCCGGCTTCTTGCGCAGAAGGGTCAGCTCGATGACGCGGTCTTTCATTATGAAAGAGCATTGGAGATTAACCCTGCGGATGCGGAAGCCCAGAACAATCTCGGCGTCACGCTTTTTGGGAGCGGACGTGTAGACGAGGCGATTGCTCGTTATCAGGAGGCGCTGAAGATCCGGCCCGATTACGCGGAAGCCTCTTGCAATCTGGCGAGCGCGCTTCTTTCGAAGGGGGATTTAGATGGCGCCATCGTCCGTTACTCGGCATGTCTCGCACTATCGCCAAATCAAGCTGAGGCCCAGTACGATCTTGCGAGTGCTTTACTCCGAAAGGGTCGGACGGATGAGGCGATTTCGCATTACAAGAAAGTGCTCGAGTTGCGTCCGGATAGCGCGGATGCTTATGCAAACCTGGGAAGCGCGTTTCTTGCAAAAGGTCGCGTCAGAGATGCGATCGCTGCGTACAGGAGTGCCCTTCGGGTTTCTCCGGAAAATGTGCCTGCTCAAAGCAACTTAGCTTGGCTCCTGGCAACATCTTCAGACCCGTCGCTCAGAAATGGATCAGAGGCTGTCCTTTTGGCTGAGCAGGCTGATTCGAAAAGCTCGCGAAGTGAAAATCACCCGATTGTTCTGCGCATTCTGGCTGCGGCATACGCTGAATCGGGCCGGTTCACTGAGGCTAAGGAAACTGCTCAACGGGCGTTGCAAGAGTCACAGATCCAAGGCAACTCCGTTTTGTCCAACAGCCTCCGGGATGAAATCGCGCTCTACGAACTGGGCTTACCGTATCATAAAGAACAATAACTCATTGCGTAGGCCCGGCGCCGACTGATGATAACTTGGAAGAATGTCGTCGGGCAGGAGCTACATGGCCCTTGGCCAGCTAGATGTTAAAGGAGCGGTGGTCTCCAGTCCAGCGCCTGTTAAACTCAGCGGTTGGGAAGCTCCGAAAGTTCTCGCGAGCAGCACAAGTTCCTCCTGGAATCGCCTCTGTGTTATTTCCCGGGAAACGTTTGACGAAGTGGAAGGTCTATCTGGTAAAGAGCGATGTCCCCTTGAAGGACGTTCGCAAGCTGGAGATTGCCTTTTCTAGTCGCTATCTCCTTACCTCGTTGAGCCACTTTGATCGCTTCGGAGAACTGGCCAGCTTCCGCATTCGCGGCCGCGAGCGTGCGTAAGCATGACGGATCGGCACCACGGGAAAGCTGGACTGCTCGGGACGCGAGCTCTATGGCTTCTGAGCCGTTCCGAATGGAAGCGTCAGAGCAAGTCGCCAGAAGCCACGCCAGATTGTTCCGCGGCAATGGATCTTGCGGAGAACTCCGTGCCGCAAGCTTGTACTCAGCAATTGCATCCTGCCGCAGCCCTTTCTTAAGGAATGCGTCGCCCAGAATAGTGTGGAAACCCCCGTCCTTCGGCAGGGTTGTGGCCGCTTTACGCCATAGAACGATGGCCTCGTCGTTCCGGCCCTGCTGAAATAGCACGGTACCCAGATTCAAATACACGTCGCCGTAATCAGGTCGCATTTTTGCCGCTTTCTCATAATGCGCGATTGCTTCTTCCAGCATGCCTTTGCGAGCGAGTGCGCTGGCAAGATTACTCTCGATGAGCGCTCCACCAGAGTTGTAACTAGCGAAAGCGTGACCGGATCGAATCTCCAACGCCTTTGCAAAGTGCGAAATCGCCTGGTCCAAGTCGCCGCGTTTTAGGAAAAGATAGCCCAGATTGTTATGTGCCATGTCGTTGGCAGGGCTAACAGCCAACGTGTGGTTCCAGAGCCTCTCGGGGTTTTTCCAATACGACGTCTGGACAAACGCGCGCCAGCTCCACGCAATGAGGATCGTGGACGCGACAGCGGCGCAGAATAGCTGATAACTGCGACCCTGCGGGCTGGCCGCCCGAGCTCCATGTGACGCAGGAGTGCCTGTCCGGAGTATGGGCGCGCCAAGTCGCGAGACGGAGTTACGCATCGTTGTGGGCGCTATCAGATTCGTGACACTCCAAACAATCAGCACATACAAGCCGATTTGCGGCAGGTAAGTGTATCGGTCCGCGCGTGCTTGCTCGCCGACCTGCACCAAACCAATCACGGGCACGAGCATCCCGACATACCAAAACCAGCCAGTTAAGATGTAAGGTCGTTCTTTTCTCCAATGAATTGCCAACACGCTGACCGCGATGAGAAAGGCACTGGACAAAAGAACCTGCCAGAGTGGCAGTTGATCGTTGGGGTGAGGATAAAAAGGCACCAGCTGCGCTGGCCAGAACATCCGCCAGATGTAGGCAACATAACTGACAACGGCGTTGCTCAGTCGCCATGTAAACGGCAACTGGTCCATTGATGCTTTGGTGTAACGCTGTATCAGCAACGTCGCTATGCAAGAAGGAACACACAGCGCAAGCAGCGGAATCTTCTCCATCACAAGACCACTGACCACGGACCACTGACCACGGATTTGTGTCTTTTGACCTCTGACCGCTGACTTCTGACCTCTAATCCGATTCAGCGGCCAGTAATCCAGAAGCAAAAGGACGAAGGGCACCGTCACCAGCATCGGCTTCGCCATCAGACCAAGCGCGAGGCACAATGCTACGGTCAGATAACGCCCGACAGATCGCTTGCGCGCATAACGGACGTACGCCCCAAGTGTGAGCATGAAAAAGACGGCGCTGAGCACATCCTTTCGCTCCGAGACCCAGGCGACGGATTCGACGTGCAACGGGTGAATGGCGAAGGCGGCCGCCACGAATGCGCTTGGCCAAATGCTGCCAGTCCGGCTCGGACCGCCCCTCATTTGTTCGAGCACGAAGAAAAGCAACAGCACCGCTATCGTGTGCAGCAGCACATTAGTGAAGTGATGGCCGCCTGCCTTGAGCCCGAACAACTGGCAGTCGAGCATGTGCGAAATCGTCGTGAGCGGATGCCAGTTCCCCGCATGAGGATGGGTAAACGCGCCGAATACGCCGTCCCCTGAAATTCCTCTCGTGATGGCCGGGTTTTGATACACATACAAGTTATCGTCGAAATCGACGAAACCGTGCCGCAGAGTTTGACCAAAAACGAGCCACGTGATTGCAACCAAACCCAGGCAGCAGACATACAAAGACGCGAATTTCAATGAGGGACCCTTTTTTAACCGACTGTTGGTCGCCTTGGCAGTGTTCTTCTTAGGCCTGTTCTTGTTCCTGGCCATGTTCCGCAGAATCCTTACGCAAGAACTTTAAACGTCCAGCGCTCAACGCTCGATTCAGCTAAGTTATGCATTGCGCCCAGATGTTGGGGGACTTCCTATTTGTTAGGCTAGCATATGTATCTGTGTCTGAATAATGTCGGCCGCGAGTCATTCGCCGGGAGAGTCTCCCCGAAGCGGCAGGTGGGCACGATAGAGCACGAGGTCCCTGTCGAGACGGTTTGCCAGGCTGGTGTTTCCCTGCATCCGGGCTAGCGCTGCGGCTTGCTGGGCGGCGGCGAAGGCCTCTGAGAAACGGCCGCTCTCCGCGTAAGCAGCGGCGAGCGTCCGGAGAAACCCTGGTTCTCTGCCACCTGAAAGCTGCACTGCTTCCTGGGCAAATCCAACCGCTCTGGTGCCATCGCGGATTGAGGCGTCGGAAGCTGTCGCCAATACCCAGGCAATGTTGTTACGAGAATGAGGATCTTCAGGAGCTATAGCCAAGGCTTGTTCGTAATGGGCAATCGCCTCCCGTAGCGCCCCCTTGCGCAAAAGAGCGTTACCCAGCCCAGTATGGGCATCCACGTCATTGGGCTGGATTTGGAGAGCTTTTTCCCAATCAGTGATTGCTTCGTCGATACGACCTTTTGTAAAAAGAACGTTGCCGCGGTTGTAGTAGGCGTCTGCATAATCCGGTTGCAATCTGATTGCCTCCTCGTAATGGACCATCGCTTCGTCTGATCGCCCTTTTCTGGCGAGAGCGTCAGCGAGATTCATTTGCACAAAAGCTGAACCCAGATCGTAGTGGGCATCCTGCTTAGCAGACCTGATCCTTGCGGCACTTTCAAAGTGTGAGATCGCTTTGTCTGGCTCACCGCGGTCGATACAAAGGTACCCCAGATTATTGTGGGCAACGTCGTTGTTAGACGTCACCGAAAGAGCGTGGGTCCAAAGAGTGTCGCTGTTGCGCCAATAGGAAGTTTGAATCAATGCCGCCCATGCCAGAACAAGGACTATTAACACCGCGACCGCTGTGGTTACAGCGAGGCGTGATCTGGATCGGCGGACCATTGCCACGTCGGCAGCCAACCAAACCATAACCACAAATAAACCAATATTGGGGAGATAGGTGTAACGGTCTGCATGGCCTTGTTCTCCAACCTGGACGAGCCCAATCACCGGAATGAGCATAACGAGATACCAAAACCAGCCGGTTAGCAGATAAGCCCGTTGACTTCGAAAAACGATCGCCGCGGCAGTGATGGCCAGCAGCAACACGACCGCGAAAATGACCTCCCACATTGGCAGAGTGTCATTTGGGTGAGGATAGAAAACCGCAAGCCGTGTCGGCCACAATGTTTTCCAGGCGTAAATCACATAGCTCGCGAAGGCGTTTTGCACGCGCCAGAGGAATGGCAACGGCGGGATCGCACCGGTCGCGCGCTTTTGAATGATAAATGTGATGACGCAAGCGGTCGCGGAAAGAATAAATAAAGGAATCTTTTCCAGCAATAAGAGCCCTATTATGCGCCTTTGATTTCCGCCCTTGGAGATTTGAGCCTTTTCGCTGGTCGAGAAGGGTTGTTCAAAACGACGTAGTGGCCAGCAATCGAGAAGGAGAAGGACGATCGGGGCGCTTACCAGCATGGGCTTGGACATGAGTCCCGCCGCGAAGAGAAGAGCGACCACGACATAGCGCGTTATCGACACTGCGCGCGCATAACGGCCGTATGCACCTAGCATAAGAAAAAAGAACACAACACTCAGAACGTCTTTTCGTTCACTAACCCATGCCACGGACTCGACGTGCAACGGGTGCACCGCAAATAATGCTGCGACCATCGCACTCTTCCATACTGCACCGGTCATTTGCCGCAGTACCCGAAACAGCAGGAGCACCGCGATCGTATGCAAGATGATATTGGTGGCATGGTGGCCGCCAGCATTCAAGCCGTATAGCTGACAGTCCAGCATGTGTGACAGGGTCGTTAAGGGATGCCAGTTGCGTGCGTGTGGGTTGGTAAAGGCGGCTGCAATCCCTTTTAGCGTCAGCCCGGACTGAATGGCCGGGGTATTATAGACGTATAAGTCATCGTCAAAGTTAACAAAGTCATAACGAGTTGTTTGACCGAATATGACCAGACTGACTGCAGCAAGAAACAGGTATATACCGAGAATTATACCACCGCCGCTAATGCGTCTTTGGAATCCACCTTGGCGGTTTTCAACTTGCCGCTTCTTGTTATTTGCTGTGAGGCTCTGAATTGCCATATGTTAAACTAGGATCTCGCAGCGGCTGCTGTTCTTGGTAAAGCGCGATATTGCCCTGGAGCTCAGTAGCCAGGCCAGAGTTTCCCTGGCTATTGGCCAATTCAATCCCCTGTTCCGCAGCCTGGATTGCCTTGGAAAACTCGCCCCTTTCGGCATAAGCAGCTGCTAAAGTGCGAAAGATTATTGGGATTCTGCGGCCCGAAATGCGCAATGCCTGCTGCGCTAGTTGAACTGCTTGCGCGCCGTCTCGAAGAGAATCATCGGGCGAAGTCGCAAATACCCACGCGAGATTGCTTGTGGCGTTCCCATTGTCCGGTTGAATCGCCAAGACCTTCTGCCATTCTTCAACACCCTCCCTGACGCGACCCTGCTGGATCAGAACCGTACCCATGATGTTGTGGACCTCGATGTTATCGGGCTGTAGTTCAAGTAATTTTCGATAGTGAATCAGCGCGTCTGAAACTTCACCCTTTTGGAGGAGAGCCTTGGCAAGATTCTCGTGGGCAGGGCTATTATCCGGCCGAAGATCGACGGCGGCTTGCAGCAGCGAAATAGCCTTGTCCAGCTTACCTTGTCGCAAAAAGACGATGCCGAGATTGTTTTCAGCAACATCGTTGTTTGTGGTTACTCCAAGGGCATGTTTAAACAGTGTTTCGCTATCGCGCCAATACCAGGTCTGGACCGAAGCGCGCCAGCTCAAGACGCCAATGGCAAGCATTGCGGCAACGCTTAAAACTATGCGCTGGTATAGCCACGAGGCTGTCACATCGACCACTGCCCAAGTGATCGCTATGTACAGGCCAATCTGGGGCAAGTATGTGTATCGATCGGCGCGTCCTTGCCAGCCCACTTGCACCAGCCCGATCACCGGTACAAGCATTCCTAGATACCACAACCAACCTGTGATTAAGTAGGGTCGCTGTTTTCGCAGGGCGATAGCTACCGCCGTAATGCAGATTAGAAGGATCAGAGAGGAGATGATTTCCCAAAGTTGTAAGCGGTTCTCTGGATGCGGATAGAACACGGCGAGCCGAACCGGCCAGAGCATCTGCCAGATGTAGGAGACATAGCTGACTACCGCGTTGTTAACTCGTTCCCATATCGGCAACTCTTCGGTCCAGCCCACCGCGCCTTTCTGCGCAAGAAACGTGGCGATACTCGAAACAACCGAAAGCGCGATCAGCGGAATTTTTTCCGACACGCGCTTCCACAACCGACCTTTGATCCTATCGAGAGGCCAGTAGTCGAGAACCAAAAGGACAAATGGCAATGTTACCAGCATCGGTTTAGACATGAGGCCACAGGCCAAGAAAAATATCACAACGAGATAACTCCTAACCCGTGGTAGGCGCACGTAATGGACATAGGCAAGCAGTGTAAGCATGAAGAAAACGCCGCTCAGCACGTCTTTTCGCTCCGCTATCCATGCAACCGATTCCACGCGCAAGGGATGAATTGCGAACACCGCTGCAACAAAGGCGCTGCGCCAAAATGCGCCGGTCATTTGCTGCAGTGAAAGAAAAAGGAGGGCCGCCGCGACCGCGTGCAGCAAAACATTGGTGAAGTGATGGCCTCCCGCTTTTAGGCCGTAAAACTGGCAGTCTAGCATGTGCGAGATCGTCGTCAGCGGATGCCAGTTCATGGAATGAATATGGGTGAATGCCCAGGCAATACCGCTGATGCTGAGCCCACCCGTTATCTTTGTATTTTCATAGACGTAACGTGGATCATCATAGTTAATGAAGTCGTGCCAGAGCGTTTGGCCAAAAACAAGCCACGTCAGCGCCGCCAGAGCGATGCAGATGCCGATGATTAATAGACGTCGGGTCCCTGATATGTTCATCTCGGGGAAATGATGAAACACAAATGACGAATGACGACTGAATGCCCTGAGCCCAAGTGACAAAGGCGTATTGAAGCTTTGTCATTCGTCATTAATTCGGGCTTTGTCATTGCTAGGATTTTCGCTGGTAGATCAAAATGTATTTCCCTAGTCTTGGCACTGATTCGGGGACGCTGCCAAAATAGTAATCTGTTCTGTCCGGTGCCACCATGTTCACAAAACCGGCAACAGTATAGTTTTGCGCCGTGTATTCATTAGCCCAGGTGAAGATCAACCGCTCGGATCCCGGCCGTTGCAGCCACGAATCTGGCATTACCACAAAGATGAGAAATTTGGGACGAGCGCGTTCGATCTCGTGAATCATTTCTTGCTGCATTTGGCTGGCATACTTTTGGGCTTCCATGAGGCCATAAGTATAAATGTAGCCGGTTGCGGAATGCCGGTTTGAATGAAAATAAATCTGCGGCTCGGAACCCAGGACGGCGATCGTGTCATGTCGGGTTGTATGTTCGCGCAAATATTCTGCAATTCTGATGGACTCCGCGAAAGGACTCTCCGGATAGATCATCCGAGAAGCTTCATCCGGAGAGGCTTCAAAAAAGAACTTTCCTTCTGTGATAATCGGCCAGGCGAGAGCAGCTCCAAGAATCAAGAAGGGGCCAAATCGGAGTAAGACCAATCGATCCGCAATGAGATCCGACAATCTGCTAATGGCAACGCCGGCAAGCAGCGAAACAGCTGGAAGCACCAGAATGAAATAGTGCAATCGAAAATAGAATCCCGGGAACACCGCCAATGCAGAGAAGAAAAGAAAGCCGAACACAAAAATTGCGGCACGACGGGTTCGCTGATCCCGCAAACCCGCAACGAGCCCAATTCCAGCCAACATCCAGATCGGCCAGGTTGCTAAAATCACCTCGTTTGTGCTGTACGCGAAAAGTTGCTGCGCCTGACTGAAAGGAACCAACCTGCCGTATTGACGCGCGTAATCGATTGTCCAAAACCAGAACCTCTCGAACACGCCGATTTGCCAGAGATGAAGGCAGGTGATTCCTAATGGAAGAATTACACCGACGCTGAAAGTCAGGCCTTGCACGAGAATTGTTTTAGCTCGGACTCGGCGATGAAGATCGCGAGAGACAAGATAGATCGTTCCAAACAAAGCGAAAAAAACTGCCGGCTGCTTCATTAACAGCCCTGTGCCGAAGAACAACCCGCTCGCGAATAGCCGTCTTAACGCTTGCCCATCTGCCGAGTTGAACAGGAGCAGAGTTCCGCCGAGCACCGGGAGCAGCACAAAATGTGTTGCGTGGCCGGCAAACCCTAGCACCGATGGACTGACCGAGAGCACCGCATAGCTCATAGCCGCTGCAAGTCCTAATGTTGCATTCAGCAGTTGGCGGCCTAAGAAAAAGACCAGGACAATTGTGGCTGCATTGATCAGGAGCAGCCCCAAATGAATTCCGGTAATCGTTTGTCCAAACATCGACATGATCAGAGCGTAGGCCGCATAAGTTCCCGGGAACTTCATGTTGTAGGCGAGCTTGTAGGGTGGAACGCCTTGCAAAATGAGTTGACCGGCATAAGCGTATTCGCCTTCGTCGCGCTCAAGAGGAATTCCAAGGAGTCGAATCCTGATGGCAATAACGAGGCCGAAAACGATTACCGCCAGAATCCACCACCCAGCACGCCAACCGTTGCCGCTACTGTCAATCTTATGAGTCACAAAAGCTGCTATTCCAACGAGAAACGGCAGGTTGCAACTTGGGCGTTTGGAACTGCGCCGTCTCCTCAGATCCCTCCGAGCTTTCCGCCTCCGCAAAGGTGCAGCACGGCGAGAGTCCATTTGCGTCAATTCGCATGACTCGCAGGTAGCTTATGCACGAAGTTGCCGGGCGTCTTTTTTCTTCCCGCCGTCGCGCATTCATTTTTGCTCTTATTTTGGCGGTTGTCACAATTCTCGTGTATCAGCCTGCCTGGAATGGCGGGTTTCTCTGGGACGATGATGATTACATCACAAATAACGAGTTGCTGACGGCGCCTGATGGATTACGGCGCATCTGGTTTTCGCTGGACTCGCCTTCGCAATATTTTCCGCTCGTTTATACCACGTTTCGCATTGAGCACTCGGTTTGGGGACTGAATCCAACCGGTTATCATTGGGTGAATCTGCTGCTGCATGTTGGGAACGCCCTGCTCGTTTGGGTAGTGCTGGCTCGGCTAAAGGTCCCTGGAGCATGGCTGGCCGGAGCAATTTTTGCGCTACATCCCGTGCAGCTGGAATCAGTCGCTTGGATTACGGAACGCAAAAATGTGCTGATGGTTTTTTTCTTTTTGATCACCCTGCTTGCCTGGATTGCGTTTCTTGACGAAAGAACAAAGCGGCCGTGGCTGTTTTATTGGCTGGCGCTGATCCTTTATCTACTAGCCCTTTCGGCCAAGGCAACGGCCTGCACGCTGCCGGCAGCGCTGTTTTTGATTTTGTGGTTGCAGAAGAAGCCCATTAGTCGGAAGCGAATTTTCCAAATCATACCCTTCCTTGTTCTTGGCATTGCCATGGGCATATTAGCGATGTGGTGGGAGCGTTACCACCAGGGAACGAGCCGGTCTGTTTTTACGTTCCTGAGCCCAATCGAGCGCGTTCTCGTCGCGAGCCGAGCGGTTTGGTTTTATCTGAGTAAGCTCGGCTGGCCATCCAATCTGACCTTCATTTATCCACGATGGGATATCTCGCCCGCCCACCCGCTGGATTACGTCTGGCTGTTAGCGGCCTTGATCCTATGCGTGGCAATTTATTTTCTGCGTCGATATGTTGGACGCAGTGTCGAGGTCGCGGCGGGATTTTTCGTTGCGACCCTGAGCCCGGTGCTGGGGTTCATCATGCTGTACACATTTCGCTACACTTTTGTGGCCGATCATTATCAGTACCTGGCCTGTATTGGTCCGATCGCCCTGGCGTCTGCCGGTCTGGCCAATTTAGGCGACACGTTTAAGAATAGCCGCACCTTAATCTTAAGCGCGGCGCTCTGTGTGGTGGCAGTCCTGGCGACACTGACGTGGCGACAAGCAGCAATGTATGCCGACATCGAAACGCTCTGGCGCACGACTCTGGCCAGAAATCCTGGTTGCTGGATGGCTCACAATAATTTGGGCATCGTCCTTTTCCAAAAAGGAGAACTCGACGAGGCCATTGCGCATTATCGGACTACGCTGCAAATGCAGCCCAACTTTTGGGATGCCGATTACAATCTTGGTAGTGCTCTCTTAGGCAAAGGCGAAGTCGACGAGGCCATCCTTTATTGCGACAAGGCAGTCGCGAAGGAACCGAATGATCCAGATGCTCAGGTGGCTTTAGCCAATGCTCTACTTCAAAAGAAACGAATCGACGATGCGATCCTTCACTATCAAAAAGCGGTGGCAATACGTTCCGACTACTTTCTTGCACGTTACGGTCTCGGCCATGCTCTGCTTGAGAAGGGACAACTCGACGCTGCCATCGAGCATTGTCGGGCTGCGCTATTGATTAGGCCAGACAACCCGGACTGTCACACGATCCTGGCCATTGCCCTTGATGAAAGAGGCCGGCCTGCCGAAGCCATCCAACACTACGAAAAGGCGTTGGAGATTTCTCCTCAATCCGTTTCCGCCTTGAATAATATGGCGTGGTTGCTGGCCACATGTTCCAACGCGTCGTTGCGAAACGGGGCCAGGGCGATTCAACTTGCGCTGCAAGCTGATCAGCTTTCAGGAGACGCCAACGCACTTGTGCTGCGCACGCTGGCAGCAGGATATGCAGAAGCTGGCCAATTTGGAAAAGCGATTGAAAGTGTCCGGGCTGCGATGCAGGTAGCACGGTCGCAGGGCGATAACTCGTTAGTAGGGGAGTTAGAGCAAGAGTTAGCGCTTTATGAGCTCGATTTGCCCTATCAGGAAACCGCTAAATAAATGACGAAGCACAAATGACGAATGACGAACCCCAAATGCACGCACAGCTAATCGTATTGTTATTCGGTCATTCGGGATTCATTCGATATTCGCCATTCGGATTTCGTCATTTATTTCAAAGCTCGTCGCGCAGTATGCCGAAAACGGCCGTACTGTCGACAACACCTTGCAAGGCGTCTGTTCCGGGGCCGTTGCCAAACGCGACGACATCTTCAACAGTTACCAACGCAGATTTTGTGTAAAACGCAGCCGGCTCCGGCTGTTCCGTCTGCGATTGTTTGTTCTGACTTTCGTCTTGTTTACCTGGTATTTTCGCCGCTCCGTACGATTTATCGCCATTCGGACCGGTTGCCCAGGTAATCCAGGGCTGGCCGGCAGAATTAAAACCTAAAAGGGCAATGCCGCTGTCTTTGCGAAAAGGAAATCCATTCAAGCTCAATCCGCCGATGGCCACATCACCGCAGACCACAATTGTCGCTTTTGCTCCGCCGTAACTGCGCGCAATGCCAACTGCACGGTCCAATTCAACCGTTTGGCCGAGGGTCCTTTCCCCGTTGTTTTCCAGCGCTGCTTTCCGCATTAGCCCTGCATCAACCACCAGCAAATAGCCGCCAACGTTATACTGGAGCAGCTGGATTGCACGCCGCACCATATCCGAGAGGCTCGGCTGCTGATTTCTTTCTTCCAGCTGGTTCGCGAACGCGAGATCCTCTTTACCAAAAACGCCGACCAATTTCGGACGGCGCCACGCGGGAACCGCGTCCAGCTCGGATCGGATCCGAACAATGTCAAACCCGTTGCCACGAAGCTCGAGTAAGAGATCGCGACTGTCCTGTCTCTCTCCGCCTTTTGTGATTGGAAGAAATTGCGCTGCCCCGCCACCCATTGCGATGTCAATGTTTCCCCGATCGACAAACTCAGCTGCGATCTTCTCAGCATCGCTGGACTCGGCGGCATGCGCGTAAAAAGCCGCGCTAGTCGGATCAGTGAGCTTTGCGTCCGTTATAAGTCCTGTGGCTCGTCCGTATTCCCGTGCCAACTCAACGATGCTCTTGATCGCCTTCCCGTCGGCATTGATCGCAATGGCGCGATTGGCTACTCTCTGGCCTGTCGCAATTGCGGTGGCGGCGGCCGCCTGGTCCGGAGCGGCGAAATCCTTTGAATAATTCATCACCAAAGCGGCATGAGCCATCGAATCCAGATTCAGGCGTGTGCCGGCACCAGCAGCATAGGCGCGGGTAGGAGCAAGCCGGGCGGGGGAAAGGCCTTCTCCGACAAACAAAATAATTCCGAAAGGTTTCCGGATGACCCAGTGCTGAAAATAAAGAACGCCAACTCCTGCAAAGGCTAGGAGACAAAAAAGTGCCAGCAACCGATTACGCCACTTCATCATCTTCCCTGTAACGGCGGTCTATGACCGTCGCAAATGCCCTGCTGCAACCGAAAGAACCGCTTGTCGATCTTCTCATTCATCTGCAAAGTGCGCGACGTATGGCTGGTCCGGTGATGCTTATCATTCGCGATGGCTGGGGCATTAATCCGGGCGGCCAGGACAAGCGTAAGGAAAATGGTGATGCAACTCTTCTCGCGTCGACGCCATTTCATGACAAGCTCTACCGGGATTACCCGGGTTCCAAATTGAGCGCAAGCGGAAGCGACGTTGGTCTGCCGGAAGGACAAATGGGCAACTCAGAAGTCGGGCACCTTAACCTGGGAGCAGGCCGGATCGTTTATCAGGACCTGACGCGAATTAACAAGGCAATTAAAGAGGGCGAAGTAACGCATAACCGAGTTTTGCAGGAAACGTTCGGCAGTGCGCGCGGTCACCGGCTTCATCTGCTCGGTCTGGTTTCAGACGGTGGGGTGCACAGCCATTATTCGCACATGGTCGCGCTTGCGAACGCCGCGCATGACGCAGGCGTTGCAGACATTTTCGTGCACGCATTTACTGATGGCCGGGACACGTCACCGACCGGCGGCGCTGCTTATCTAAAAACTTGCCAGAAGGAACTAGAGAAAAGCGGCGGGCAAATTGTAACCGTTGTAGGTCGGTATTTTGCAATGGATCGCGATCGGCGCTGGGACCGCACGAAAAAAGCATGGGATGCAGTTGTTCTCGGACGCGGCGAATTCTGCAAATCCCCACCGTCGGCAGCTGTGGATCAGCAATACAAAAACGGCAAAACGGACGAGTTCATGCCGCCATTGATTTTTTCTCACGCAAATGAGCAGCGGGTGCGCGATGGCGACGTGGTTTTATTTTTCAATTTTCGCGCCGATCGTGCCCGCCAATTATCGCAGGCGTTCTTGCTGAAGGATTTTGATGGCTTCGACCGCGAGGTCTGGCCGCAGATAGAGTTTGTCACGCTAACGCAATACGATGTGACCTATTCTTCGCCGTTTGTTTTTGCGCCGGAAGAGCTCGCCGACATCCTGGCAGAAATCGTCAGTGCAGCTCGCAAACGGCAACTGCGCATCGCCGAGACCGAAAAGTACGCGCATGTGACTTACTTCTTCAATGGAGGCATCGAGAAGCCGTTTCCAGGCGAAGATCGTAAACTGATCCCTTCGCCAAAGGTCGCCACCTACGATTTGAAACCCGAGATGAGCGCGTTCGAAGTCACCGAGGAGGTGCTCGCGCGGATGGCGAACTACGATCTGATCATACTCAACTTCGCCAATCCCGATATGGTCGGCCACACCGGCGTCGTCGAAGCGGGGATCAAAGCTGTAGAGACTGTGGATAAATGCATGGCGCGAATCATCCCGAGACTTCTCGAGCTTGACGGCAAAGCCATCGTGACCGCCGACCACGGCAATTGTGAGCAGATGCGCAACGCTGATGGTTCGCTCAACACCGCGCATACCAGCTACCTCGTGCATTTCATTTACGTGGCCAACGACGCTAGACGTTTTCGGTGCGAAGACGGAATTCTGGCCGACGTGGCGCCAACTCTTCTGTTTTTGCTTGGACTGCCGCAACCAAAGGCGATGACTGGCCACAGCTTGCTCGTGCCAGTTTAGGGTTGTTGCCCGCACCGAGGCGCCGGGATCATCCGCCTTCCAAAGCTACGGCGGACAGGCCGATCCCGGCTCCAGGCTAGCTCGTCGAATGTGATTTCCAATTTTCGATTGATCACTCGTGTTCCGGCCACCGCGATTTGGTGCAAAAGCAGATTGTGATACTCGGTTGTTGTTTCGTGCCAGATTGGTTTACGGACGAGTGTGAGCGCGCCGGCGGCTTCCACAAGAGCGCCCCAGCCGACAGGGATCTCCGAATCGCGGAATAACTCCTCAGGCAGAACGAGGAAATACAAATTTGCGCACCGGTAGCGAAGTAATTTGTCGAACTTGGTGCAATCATAGAGGCGATTTTGCAGGGCACGTAGCTCACGCAAGAGGCGCGCGTAACCACGGTGGCCAATCACGGTGAAATCAGACAAATCGAATTCCGGAAATAAGGAATCACCGTTCCGCAGGTTCGGATAATGTGCGCGGAGGCGCCTTTCGAGAAGCTGGCGGCGTTGACACATCGTTTCGAGTCGCTGGCGGGCGGCGTCGCTCTGGCAATTGTCGCGCCGCAAATCGCAAAGCGCCTGTTTACACTCAAAGATCGCTGTAGATCCAAGTCTCTTAGGCGCGAATCGGTACGCAGCGACATCGGCACGATACCGGCATTTTGGCAGACTCACTTCCATGGCGCACGCTGAATAGCCTTGGGCCTGCGCCCAGAGAAACGCCAACCGCTTCAACCGGGCATGTCTCTCAGTTTCGCCGCCAGCACGTCTTACTCCCGCAGCCATCTCGCCAGTTCGCGCGCCCAATAGGTGACAATAAAATCGGCTCCCGCTCGCTTAAGAGCAGTCATGATCTCAAGTACGGCATCGCGTTCGTTCAAAAGCCCTTTCTCGACGGCGGACTTGACCATCGCATACTCGCCGCTGACATGGTAAACCGCAGTCGGTTTTCGAAACCGCTCACGGACTCGCCACAAAATGTCCATGTAGGGCAAGGCGGGTTTTACCATCACGATGTCCGCTCCTTCGTCGATATCCAGTGCTACCTCACGCAGCGCTTCATTCGCGTTGGCAAAATCCATCTGGTAAGAGCGGCGGTCACCGAACTGGGGCGGGCTCTCAGCGGCCTCGCGAAATGGTCCGTAGAAAGCCGACGCGAATTTGGCCGCGTAACTCATGATCGCCGTTTGATCGAAGCCTCGCTCATCGAGCGTCTCGCGAATCGCACCGATGCGGCCATCCATCATGTCGCTGGGGGCCACCATGTCTGCGCCAGCTGCCGCGTGAGAGAGCGCAGTTTTGACCAATAACTCGACGGTCTCGTCGTTGAGAACGTGAAAATGATCTCCGTCGATGCGTGTTACACCGCAGTGGCCATGGCTCATGTATTCGCACAGGCAGACGTCCGTTGTCGTGACAAGGTCCGGGCATTTTGATTTAATGGCTCGCAACGCTTTTTGGACGATTCCATCTTCGGCGTACGCGCCGCTCGCCTGTTCGTCTTTTTGTTCTGGAATTCCAAAAAGTAAAACGGCTTGGAGGCCCAGGTCCTCAGCGGCACGCGCTTCATCGGCAACTTCCTTGACAGATAACTGAAAAACCCCGGGCATGCTGGCGATCGGTCGGCGTTGCTGCACTTTTTCGCTTACAAACAGCGGCAAGACGAAATCGTGAACGCTCAAATGTGTCTCGCGCACGAGGTTTCGCAGCGCGGGCGAACGCCGTAGGCGACGTGGGCGGTGCACGAGTTTTCTCACAATGCGACGCTACGCGTTGCGAAAGCGGTCGCAAGCAAGCAGGAGCCGGCTTACCGACATGCCGCCTCAGATGAATGGGGCAGCTGCTTGACGGAATGCCGCGTTCGGTGTCTGCATCTTGGTCGTGGCGCGTGGCTCCGATTATTTCTTGGTCGATATCAGCAATTCATACGTAAAATTTGCTTTTGCTTCGGCGACACGAGTCTTCACACCGACGCGGATTGCCACGGGCAGGCTTTCAAGCCGCGTGGTCGCCCAATTTCTTGGAAAACGAACTGTACAGAAGGTGGTCGTCTCTTCGGTAGTGCCCGCAAAGAACTCGGCAATTTTGAAGGCTGCTGGAAAAACAAAGGTGCTCTGGCTGGATTGGAAGCTGAAGCTGGGCGTCGAGATAGATTATCCGAAGCCGCAATCGATTGGCGCGGACCGGCTGGCGAACGCTGCGGCGGTTACAACGCTTTACGGCTTTCCCGCAATCGTCGTGGATTTCGGGACGGCGGTAACTTTTGATATCGTCTCCCAGCGTCGGGCTTACATCGGCGGTGTGATTGCGCCAGGGCTTGAGGCAATGACTAGTTTTCTCTATCAGCGAACGGCACTCTTGCCCAGGCTTTCGTTGAAAGAGCCGCAACGCGCGATCGGTAAATCGACAGTCCAGGCGATGCTGTCGGGGGCCGTGTTCGGCTATCGCGGACTGGTTCGCGAAATCCTCTCTCGAATTAGAACCGAGCGGTTTCCGCGGAAGAAAGTTTACGTCGTAGCAACCGGCGGATTCGCGCGACTGATCGCCGGACGATTGCCGGAGATTGGGGTGGTTCATCCGAACCTTACTCTGGAAGGATTGCGGATCGTGGCGAATCTAAATGACTGATCC
This sequence comes from Verrucomicrobiota bacterium, assembly GCA_046725285.1. Classification (GTDB taxonomy): domain Bacteria; phylum Verrucomicrobiota; class Verrucomicrobiia; order Chthoniobacterales; family UBA10450; genus Udaeobacter. Next base: position 35,727 of record JBKOYG010000037.1, on the reverse strand, counting down.
GCAGGCGCGCGTGATGGTTACACCCTGGTATTCTTAGCGCACCGATTTTCCGAAGGGAGCTGAAAAATCGATTCGCCGAGGCAACTTTCCACTTGTCAGAGGCGCCGAATAGGGCTTGAATCGCTCATTCATGAGAGTTTGGGGGATGGCGGCGTTCGCCGCGCTGGTGCTTAGGTCGTTCGCAGCAGATTCGTTTGCAGCGGCAAATGTTGCGCCGACCAAAGCGGAGCTCGAGGAGATGTACAACGCTGCGTTCCGCGCGTTCGATTCGAACAAATTCGCGGAAGCGCTAAAACAACTCGATGCCATCGATGCTCGCCAACCTGATCTAGCCGCGTCGAAGAACTTGCGCGGCGTGATCCTGATGCGCCAGGGCAACTACGATCAGGCGGAAGCAGCGCTGCAGGACGCTGCCCGAATCGATCCCAAGTTCTGGAACGCGCGCTTCAATATGGCGGAAATCCCGTTTCTTAAAAAAGATTGGATGGAAGCGCGAAATCGCTTTGAGCAACTGCTTTCCAGCGGTGAATCCGATCTGGCAAAAGAAGCTTCGCAGCTGATCCAATACAAAATCCTGCTCACGTATCTTCTGGAGGGGAAAGACAGCATGGTCGATTCCATTCAGGCCAAGTTGGAGCTTTCGCCTGATACGCCGGCAGTTAACTACGTGAAGGCAGCCGTCGCGCTCCAACAGAAGAATCAAAAGGAGGCGAAAGATTGGATCAGCGCCGCAGAAAAGAATTTTTCACCGCAACTGAACAAACTTTTCGCCGAATCACTTTACGAAGTTGGGTGGTTGGAAAAGCCAGCCGGCGAGGCGCGGCCTTCGTTGCCACTGATGACGGCTGCTGAGCGCTCGGAAAAGACGAAGGCCACCGCTCGTGCAAAGTTCGAGCAGGCACAGCAGGCACTTCGCCAGCGAGATTTAGCGACAGCTCTTAAACTGGTTGATGAAGCGGATCAAGCCGATCCGAACCAGGCGGCGACAATTAATTTACGCGGTGAGATTCTGATGCAGCAGGAGCAGTTCGACCAGGCCGAAGCGGCATTTAAGAAGGCAGCCAAGCTGGATGCGAAACTCCGCGAGGCACAATACAATTTGGCGCAAATTCCCTTTAAGAAGAAGGAATACGCAAAGGCGCGGGATCGTTTTGAGACGTTGTACAAGCGAACCCCTGGAGGCGATAAGAATCAGGCGGCAGAGCTCATCAAATTCAAGATTTACATGACGCTTTTGCTCGAAGGAAAAGAGAGCCGCGCACACGCAATGATGGATGAGTTTCAATTTACCGGGGACACACCCGCATTGTATTACGCTCAGGCGGCTTGGGAATTTCAACATAACAATCCGGAGAAGGCCGCCGATTGGACCGCTTCGGCCAATAAGATTTATTCGTCGGCGCTGAACAGCGTTTTTGCTGACGCGTTTTACGACGTTGGTTGGATCCAAAGGCCGGCGGCCGCAACGATGCCGGCCCCCGCGTTCGACACAGCCCAGGCTGAGGGGAGTCCGGCCGTCGAGCCAAGTCCTATTCCAGACAAGGTTTTTGCTGCAAATAGCCAAAGCGAGGCCTCGAAGGGTGAAGGGCTGGCTTTGGGCTCAACGATGAACGCGCCAAGTGCTGGACTGAATATCGCCGGCACCGGAACAACTGCGCAGACTTCTATGTCTGCCCCCGCCGAGTCGGCGTCGGGAACAGGCGCCCAGCCTGAGCAACCGGCGTCGGTATTGCCTTCAGGTGGCGGCGAATCAACGGCCGCGGCCGCGCCCGCTGAATCATTGCAGACATCGCCTGCTTCCAAGGAACAAAATGATCAGGCGGCTGTTGCCCAAACGAGTGCTTCTGTGAGTCCCGCTGTAGGGACGACGATGCCTGCCAAAGCTGCGCCATCCGGCATTGTAACGAGAGGTAGAATGTGGGTTGTCGGCGGACTACTTTTAGCGGCGCTCCTCATACTCGCCTGGGTGATCGCGCCTACCCTTCGCCGTCGTTATGCCTTCGAAGTGCCACGTTACTCGCGGGCAACCTCTGCCTCCGCGCCCGCCCTGTTTAAGCCGAGGATGGCATCGGCGTCGCCGCAAAAAAAGACTTTGCAGGGCAACGCCTTTGTCGGAGGGCCCCGTCAGATTTCGCTGCAACTAAAGGCATCGAAACCGGCGTTGCGACATAGCACTATTCCTTCAGGCAACATCAGTGGCGGTTTTGATCTGGCCACAGGTCTGAGAGCGAAGCCGTCACGAGACTCGGCCTATAAGATGGAAGAGCCAAATCGTGAGGAGTCGCTTATTGGATCAGAGGCCGAATCATCCGTGGGGCCGGTTATCGAACAAACGGCAGAGAACGGAGAGAGCTTGCATACGGATACCCCGCAGACGCCAGCGTTGGCTGGGGTTTCGGCGATCAATGAATTGACCGAGATTACTGCAATGGCGTCGCAAGCGACTGCTGAGATTCCCGAAAGCGTTGAGGAAATCACGTGGCCCACACGTGAGGCGGGCGATATGTTCGACGGTACGAAGGAAGTCGCATCGTTTGACGAAGAGCCCACTGAGATCTCCCGAGATGCAGAAGTTGCATCGCCCGCCGTGGCAGCGTTGACAGAATTTCCTGTTGAATCGATCAGCCAAGACCAACCCGGCCCCGACCAGACAGCCTCGACTGCGATTCCCACCCCAGTGCTCAAAAGAACTGCCAGGTTTTCCTCTGACTCACCAACGACCGCTTCCGCTGAGCCTGTATTTCCGCAAACAACAACACCCGCAATCATGCCTGAAACAACTCAAACCCCAACCGCTCCCGTAAACAAAGCCCCGGCCCCGCCGATGGCCAAACCGCAACAACCACCTGCCGCGATGCAAACATCCGTGCAGCTCACTTTCTCGTTCGAGATCGCAGCCATGCAGTTGACGTCCAGTTTTAAAATGGGCGCCCTCAAGGTGCGTCCCATATCGAAGCTGGTGACGATGCGATTGCCATCGCCTCAGCAGCCTCAGTCGGCTCTGAACCTGCAGGTCAGCTTCGAAGTTGCAAAGATTCAGCCCGCCTCAGGAGCACTCGGCACGATCCGAATGGTTCCATCGCAACAGCAGAGGCCCACGCCTGGTGGTTTGCCGTCATTCGCAGTCGCGGGATTGCAGGTGGTTCCCAATTCCGAGACCGCGCCAGTCCAACTCACCCCCTCGCGACAGGGACGGGCATCTGTCCTCATCACGGTGCCATTCCAGATTACCACCCTCGAGTTTGCGCCCTCGCTTGAAATAGCATCCGTTATCTTAAATTCGAATTCCAAGCAGGTTGCCGTTCAGTTGCCGGGCGCCGGGCCGGCCCCTGCTGAAGGAGCGCCAATGTTTGAAATAGCAAATTTGGAGCTTAGCGATGGCGGCGACATCGGCATGATGCATCTGAACCCTGTTCACGCGCCAAAGCGGGCCTGACCAGACTAGCCCTTCTTCGCCACTCAGCGCCAGTTTAGCGAAGCCAGTTGTTTCGGAAGAAACACGCCGTTCTTTCGAATCAGTTTGCCATCGAAATAGATTTCTCCGCCGCCGTATTCGAGACGCTGGATGCTCACCATGTCCCAGTGGACCTGACTTCGGTTTCCGTTATCCGCTTCCTCGTAAGCTTGTCCCGGGGTAAGATGAAACGAGCCGGCAATCTTCTCATCAAACAAAATGTCCCGCATGGGATGTAAAATGCGCGGATTAAACCCGAGCGAAAATTCGCCGATGTAACGCGCGCCCGGATCTGAATCGAGAATCTTGTTCAGTTTTTTCGTCTCGTTGCTTGTCGCGGCAACGATTTTTCCGTTCTTGAATTCGAGACGGATGCCATCAAAGGCGATCCCCTGATAAATGCTTGGCGCGCTAAACGTCACATGACCCTCGACTGAATTTCTGACCGGGCAGCTGAACACTTCCCCATCGGGAATGTTGCGATCGCCGCCACAGATCACGGCTGGAATCCCCTTCATGCTGAAACGGAGATTAGTGCCGGGACCTTTGACTTCGACTCGATCCGTCTTTTCCATCAAACGATGGAGCGTTTTCATGCCGGGTAGAAGTTTCCGATAATCCAGTGTGCAGACTTCGAAATAGAAATCTTCGAACGCCTCGGTGCTCATTCCGGCAAGCTGTGCCATCGACGGTGTGGGCCAGCGCAGGACAACCCACTTGGTCTTTTTGACTCGCTGGTCCTGCACCGGTCGCATTTTCCTGGCGATTAATTTCATTGTCTCCGGTGGCACATCGGATAGTTCCGTGACGTTGTTGCTGCCGCGCACTGCGATATACGCGTTCATTTTTTTCATTCGCGCCAGTTCATGGCTGGCTATGAGATTTAGCTGTCTGTCAGACGCTTCCAGCGCGAGCGCGCGGTTTACTCGGGCGTGATAGGTCTGTGCTAATGGCACGCCGCCCGCTTTCCGCGCAGCGCGTATCAGCGCGACGGTCATTTCATCGGGAATATCGAAGGCCTCGATGAGGACCGTTTCATTCCGGTTGAGACGGACGGAATATTCTACCAGAAGTTTCGCAAGTTTATCAAACCGGGCGTCGTGCATAGGCCCTTATCATTCCACTAGCGTCGTCGGACGCAAATTGACGCTGCATTATCGGTTTCGCATGAATTTTGCAGCGAAAGCGCCATCGAAACCGTCTTGAAAGGGAAGCGAACACTTTTCCTCTTCGAGACGAAGGGCCGAGGCGCTGGTGAGAATTTGCCGTATCACTTGCTCGTTTTCTTCCGGCTCAAAGCTGCAGGTGCTGTAAACAAGCGCGCCCCTAGACACTAATAATGGGATGACCGCACGAAGCATTTCGAGCTGGCGTTGTTGCATGCGGAGGAAATCCGCCGGTTGTAATCGCCATCTCACATCCACGCGTCGCCGCATTACTCCGGTATTGCTGCAAGGCGCATCAACCAGGATGCGATGGAATGGCGCCATTGCAGCGATCTCGGAAGGGACGCAACCGCGCGTCCAGTCGTGATCGAAAGTGTGGACGATCTCAATGCCGAGGCGCACCATGTTCTCCTTTACAATCTGCAATCGCCCCGGGTCGCGATCGCATGCGACGATTGTTCCCCGGTTTTTCATCAGTTGCGCGATGTACCCTGTCTTCCCACCCGGAGCAGCGCATGCATCGAGGACCTTTTCCCCGGGCCTGGGATTCAGAATCTGACAGGCAATCGCCGTGCTTGGATCTTGAATGTAGCAGTGGCCTCGGCTGATAGCGGCGGTCGGTATGACGTTAAATTCAACGAACTCGAGACTACGGTTCAGCGGACGGGACTCTGGATAAAGTCGCAAGAACTCTTCGCGGTCGATTCTTAGTTGATTAATTCGTCCATAGATCGGCGCGGGAAGGTTGTTCCATTGGCAGAGCTCTTCTGCGTGTTGGGCGCCGAAATGCTGCTCCCAGCGCTCAACAAGAAATTGCGGATGTGATGTTCGAACAAACAAAGGCTGTGCATCCGCGCGAGAGAGCAACTCGCTCTGGCGCCGTATTGCTGCCCGGAGGACGCCATTAATGATCGTCCGCTGTCTTCCTGGCGCGAGATCCACAGTCTCATGAACTGCTGCATGTTGAGCTGTCTTGAGCAGAAAAAGCTGATACAAGCCGAGTCGCAGAATGTCACGAAGATCAACATCAATCTTCGAACTGCGCAGGCAGCTGATCCAAAAATCCAGCAAAGTTGAATTGCGCAGGACACCGTAAAAAAGTTCAAAAGCAAACGCGCGATCCGATTCAGTCAGCTCCGCCTTTGCGAGAAACTTCAAAACAATCGAATCGGCAAAGCGCTTCCTTTTTCGCCACGCGCGCTGCGCCTTCAGTGCAATTCGGCGAGCAGAAAGCCGCGCCATATTGTGAACAAACAGTTATTGCGGCTTCACGCTGGCGCGTCCAATCGAATGATAATGAAAACCCAGTCGGCCCATGGTTTCAGGGTCCAAGACATTTCGCCCGTCGAAGACGATCGGCGTTCTCATTTTTTCTTTCACCACCCTGAGGTCCACGTTGGCGAACTCGTTCCATTCCGTGGCGATGACTAGCGCTTCGGCATCACTCACTGCTTCAAACGCCGATGATGCGAATTCCGTCTCGGCAATCGCTTTAATAGCGCGGGCTTTCTGCATTCCTTTCGGGTCGTAGGCAACGACGTGTGCTCCTTCGCGAAGCAGGTCTGCTACTAGTTCTACTGCGACCGACGAGCGAGTGTCGTCTGTATCCGGCTTAAATGTGAGGCCCCACACAGCGATTCGCTTTTCTCGCAACACCCACAGCGTTTCCCGGATCGCCTTTAGAAACCGCTCTTTCTGGGCATTGTTAATGCGCTGTACTTCCTTGAGCAAACTAAACGGGACGCCAAGCCGCTCGCTGATGGTGATGAAGGCAGCAATATCTTTGGGAAAACAAGAACCGCCGTATCCTATTCCGGCATTAAGAAAATCACGGCCGATTCGGTGATCCATCCCGATTCCGTCGGCAACTTTCTCAACATCGGCGCCACTCGCCTCGCAAATCGCGGAGATTGCGTTGATGTACGAAATTTTCAGCGCCAGAAATGAATTCGCGCAATGTTTGATGAGCTCGGCGCTGCTAATATCAGTCACCAGGATCGGCGCCATAAACGGCTCATAAACCTTCTTCATGAGGTCAATGGCGTGTTCGCTTTGGGCTCCAATCACGATGCGATCCGGCTTCATCAGGTCGGCCACCGCACAGCCTTCGCGCAGAAATTCAGGATTACTGACCACGTCGAAGTTTGCGCCGTGGCGGTTGTACCTTTTGATTGATTCGGCCACTTTTTCGCCGGTTTTGACAGGCACAGTGCTCTTGTCAACAATCACGCGGTAGTCGGTTAAGACTCCCGCGATTGCACGAGCGACTTTTTCCAGGAAGCTAAGATCGACATCGCCATCCGGCTGCTGTGGAGTAGGAACGGCGATAAAGACGATCTGCGAATTCTCCACGCCGTCCTGTATGCTGCCGGTGAAACGCAACCGGTGCGCCGACACGTTGCGATGAATTATTTCTTCAAGCCCGGGTTCATAGATTGGCACCTCGCCGGCTTGCAGTTGCTCGATTTTCTGCGCGTCGTTGTCGACGCATATGACGTTATGCCCGACATCGGCGAAACAGGCGCCAGTCACAAGGCCAACATAACCAGAGCCGATGATCGCAAGGTCCATGAGTGAAAGAATGGTGCGGGCGAATTAGCCGCAGCTCAAGTGCCCGAACAAATCTACGCCGTCTGGCATTATTCGCGCGCTTTCGGTCATTCTCCCTGGGAAGTCGGGTCGAAGTTCAGATCGAATCCAAATTTCGGGAATGCTTTGAGCGTTACGGTGAAAAGGAGGCCGTATTCTTTTACGCCAGAGTTATCCCGAATCACTCCCCCGAACGAGGCTACCCAGGAGGTGAGATCGCGATAAACAGAATAGCGTTGTTCCTCGAGGAGGCCGGTTGTGGCTTCATATTGTTCCTGAACTCCAACACCCCAATTTTCGTTGAGGCGATAATACCCACCAACAACGAACAAACTGCTGTCCTGGAAAAAGGGATTACCGTTTAAATAGCGATGCGCAACATTCAATTGCAGACTGGCTAGTGGTTGAACGGTGGCGACCGTATCGACTTCCGTAAATCCTTTGGCAAAAGCCGGCACTTGAGAGTTAACTGAGAGGGACATCCAAGGCAGCGGCGTAAAGCGGATGTTGTTAACGAGATTTGAGTAATCTGTGGGCTGGTAGGGGTTCTCGAATTGCACATCAACGAAGGAGTCGACTTCAAGCCAGGTCGTTGTTTTGTCGTCGCGTCGCGTTTCCAGACGGTTGCGAACGCCCACCCTCCACACCGTCCAATCATCGATCGAGTCGATTGTCGTGAACTGCGGAAAATCAAGCGCCCGCGGTTGGGTCGAAGGCAGATACCGATCGAACCCCAATATTGCCGTCGGATTAGGTCCATCCTCTTTCACATAGGAAAAATCCGTGAACGGTTGAATGACGTGCATAAGGCCATCCAAACCGAGTGTCCGGCTTTGCACGTTCTCCCATGTGCGCGAGATCTTGAACGAGGCTTCTGCACCTGTGTCGAAAACAGAGCGGAATGTGTCTCCGTCGAACTTGACTGGGTTAGCGAGCGTCGGAGGCGGAAGAATAAAGTCAGGCTCGAGCGGGTTTGATGGTGGTACGAAGATTGTCGATCCCAGGTCCCATGTCTTGCCATAATAAGTGCCACGGTAGCCAACCCGCGGCACGATCGAGAGCCACCCAAAGTATGTGTTTGGATAGGTTAATTGATGGAATGTATCGAAACGGTAGGTGCCGTAATTTTCGAAACCCGCGCCCTCGGGGAATTGTAGCCGTAAATTAGCAAAGCCGGTCTCGCCTTCGTAAAAAATGGGTCCGCCAAAAAGCCCGTGGCGTTTGATGTCCAATACAACTTCAGGTGAACGTTCTGTGGTAGTGAAAAATTGATTTGCCTGAAAACGCTCGATGCCTGTCAGAGTATAAAAAGAATCTGTCTTCGCTACCGCGATGACATTATCCGGAACAGGATCAACGCGAAATTCGCCTTGGAAGAAGTCCTGCATCACGAATTGGTCACTGAGCTTGGTCAGATTGGCGATAGCGTAGATGTCATCCGTAAAATTCGTCCGATCTTCGAGAGTAAGTCGATATCGCCCGGTAGGAACACCCGTCCGCGGCACAGCCGTTTGGTTCAGGTTCGGATTTTGATCCTGGATGTAAAAAGTTTTTAGCCTCGCTAAACTGCTTTCATCTTTCCCATACTCAATAGTGGGATCAAAGCCGATGCCCAGACCCCGACGGCCATAGTAGTTGAGCCGGAGGCGCCCCCGGATGTTGTCCGTGATCGGGAACGTCACCTGAGTGAGAAGCGATGGTCCCCAGGTACTGTAGTACGCTGGTGAAATGGAAAAGCTAAACGCGTTGTCGAGCGATTGATAAAGGTAAGGCCACCAAAAGATCGGCACCTTTCCGACGTATGCGGTCACGTTCAGAAAAATCACGCGATCTTTCTCGTAAACACGAATCTTTCGGGCGTGGAGATGGAAGTCGGGCTTCGGCGAATCGTGCGTCGTGAAAGTTCCGTCCTGTATCAGATAACCGTTGTCGGAAATTGAACTTACGTTTTGCCCGGTCAGAAAATACGGCTGATCCTCTGTCCGCCCATTTGCTGCCCGAATTTTCTTTGTCTCGGTATTGTAAATCCCGCTTTCGGCGATATAGAGGCTTGTGTCCCGATAGATTCGCACGTGGCCTCTCAACTCCACGTCGTGTGTTGTGGGATTGTATTGAGCATAATCGGCGTAAATGTCCGTGTTGCCAATGTGAATCGCGACATTACCGCGCGCCGTGGCCAGGCCGTTCTCGTATGTCGTTTCCCCACTGGAAGTGATTTCAATCGGAGCATTCTCCGGAGTCTTGATCTCTCCCTGGATCAAACCCGCACTCGCCAAAAGAGTGGCGATCAACAAGACCAGCGTTCGCATGGCGCACGCCGAACGTACCGCGCCCGAGCCTCCCTGCAAAGCCAAAAGCATTCCGCACAATGAGGGCAGGTAGTAAGCGCGAGACGGTTTTGAAGCGAAATCATCGCGCGTTCTGTCTTGATTAACCAATCAATTGACGGTTTTCTTCATTCGACATGAGCAACTCTGTCGACCAAATCTTCGTTAACGCCAAGCACTGGCTGCTGACGTGGTTGACAGCCGCGCCGGGCTGGATTGTCCAGACCGCGTCGAGTTTGATCAATATTTTCGCCCTTCTCGCAGTATTTCTGACGCTGTTCGCGCTCATGTCGGTGCTCGAGCGGAAGATTCTCGGCCGGATACAAAATCGCTATGGCCCCAATCGCGTTGGACCATACGGTCTTTTGCAGCCAGTGGCCGACGGTATCAAGATGTTGATAAAGGAAGACATCGTCCCCGCGCGTGCGGATAAGATCGTGCACTTTGTCGCGCCAGTTCTCATCGCCGCAGTGGCGATCCTCACCTTAGGCGTGATTCCGTATGGCCGGAACATGACGCCGTTTACAATCGACGGCGGGATCCTCTTTTTCTTTGCTGTGGGATCGGCAACGGAGCTTGCAGTCTTTATGGCCGGCTGGGCCAGCAACAATAAATTCTCCATGCTCGGAGCGATGCGCGCGATCGCGCAAATGTTTAGCTATGAGTTACCGCTCATCATCGCCGTGCTGCCCGTGGTAATGGTCGTCGGCTCGCTGACTCCCGATCAGATTGTGGCCGCGCAAGCCGAATACACGCTTGGCATTGTGCCGCGTTGGTTTGCGTTCACGCCGTGGGGCGCCGTCGCGTTCATTCTGTTTTTTGTGTCCGGTCTCGTGGAATCGAACCGCACTCCGTTCGACGTGCCCGAGGGAGAGTCTGAAATCGTCGCGGGTCACATGACTGAATATTCCGGCTTCAAATACGCGACATTTTTCATGGCCGAATACCTTAGCATGTTCGCCGTCAGCGGGCTTGCGGTGACCTTATTCCTCGGCGGTTGGCATGCGCCCGCGCGCGTGCTCGAAGTTATTCCCTCTTACGTCTGGTTTTTCGCAAAGCTGAGCGCGCTGCTTTTCGTTTACATCTGGCTGCGCGGCACGCTCCCACGCACTCGCGTCGATCAAATGATGAATCTTGCCTGGAAATTCATGTTGCCGATGGCATTCACGTGTGTCGTCGCTGCGGCCGTCTGGCATTATGCAGGTCGCGGTTTGCGCGGTTGGCTTTGGTCACTGTTCGTGATCGCCCTTGTTTACACCGCGCTATCCATCTTGCTCGACACGCGAAGGAAATTCGCACCACGCATTTACCATTTCGCCGAATGAGCAGCGTTGCATTCGTCATTATTGCTGTTCTCACACTCGCCACAGCGCTGGCCGCCGCCACGCTGCAAAAGCTCATGCACGCGGCGCTGAGTTTTGCTGTGGCTCTTGTCGGCGTGGCTGCGCTCTTCTTTCTGCTAGGCGCGGAGTTTGTCGGGTTGGTGTTGGTATTCGTCTATGTCGGTGCGGTCGCGGTGCTAATTGTTTTTACGATTCTTTTGACACGGCGCGACGTTGGAAAAGATCGCGGTGCTAACTGGGGCGGCGCACTCCTGGCAATTGCCGTCTTCGGCGGCTTGGCGTGGGCAGTTTTTAGGACGCAATCGGTTGCCATTGTCGCCCCGCACGTTCGAACACTGACTGTTAAACGAATCGGTGAAACGTTGATGACCAGTTATGTCTGGCCCTTGCAATGTGTGGGGCTGCTTCTAACTGCTGCGTTGATTGGCGCACTCGTTCTCGTGATGGAGGAGAAACGATGACGCCGACACTTCAAGTCTTCCTCATCGTTTCTGCCGCCCTGTTTTCAGCCGGCCTGTTGGCTGTTTTGAGCCGTCGTCACGCCATCTTTATTTTGATTGGGATCGAGATGATGCTTGCCGCGGCAAACCTCAATTTCATCGCGTTCTGGCGCTTTAACCCGCAATCGCAGCCGCCGACTGGTGTTATGGTCGCGATTTTCTCAATTGCCATTGCCGCCGCTGAAGCCGCAGTCGGTCTTGCTCTGGTAATTGCTGTCTATCGGCACTACCGCACAACAAACGTCGATCACCTCGACCAGCTCAAAGGATGAGTCGCTGGATTGTCGATCATCTTTGGTTGATCCCCGCTGTGCCGTTCGCGGCTTCATTGGCAATTCTGAACTTGCCGAACGGGCGGCACAAAAGCGCAGCCGCACTGGCGGTCATTGGACAAATCGCCACGCTCGCAATGTCATTCGTCGCATTCCTTCCGACGCTGCAAACGCCTGGATTTCGCGCTGTTCAGAATTTCATCTGGTTCACGTTCGGCGATCATGCACTGCGCCTCGGATTGGTTCTGGATCCGGTGGCAGCCGTCATGTTGATGATGATCACGCTCGTCGGGTTATGCATCTTCGTTTTCAGTACCGGTTACATGGCCGGCGACAAAAATTTCGTCCGGTTTTTCGCTTATCTCTCGTTTTTCTCCGGCGCAATGCTCGGGCTCGTTATCTCGAACAGCCTGCTTCTCCTGTTTATCTGCTGGGAGCTGGTTGGCCTAGCGTCCTATTTGCTCATTGGGTTTTGGATTGAGCGACCGAGCGCCGCCGCAGCGGCAAAAAAAGCGTTCGTTACCACGCGCATTGGCGACTTGGGATTTTTCCTTGGCTTGCTCTGGCTCTACGGCCGCAGTGGCACGCTTCTCTTTTACGACGGCGGGAACGGTTGTTTGGAAAGTACTGGTCTCGCCATGCTCGGCGCTAGTCCCGCAGTCGCGGGATTTATTGCGCTGCTCATTTTTTGCGGCGCGGTGGGTAAGTCGGGACAATTCCCGCTGCACGTCTGGTTACCGGATGCGATGGAAGGCCCGACTCCCGTCAGCGCACTGATCCATGCCGCAACGATGGTTGCTGCCGGCGTTTTTCTGGTCGCACGCGTCTACCCGCTATTCTCGTTAGGGGCGATCAACGGCGTGACATCCTCGCTTACGGTCGTCGTGTGGATTGGAGTAACTACGGCGTTGATGGCCGCGCTCATCGCGATAGCGCAGGCCGACATCAAACGCATTCTCGCATATTCAACTGTTTCTCAACTCGGCTTGATGATGACTTCTCTCGGCGTTGGCGGCGTGGCCGCCGGGATGATGCATCTGCTGGCGCACGGTTTTTTCAAGGCACTGTTGTTTCTCGGCGCGGGCTCGGTCATCCACGGCTGCCTCGGCGAACAAGACATTCGGAAAATGGGCGGCCTGCGTCGGCTCATGCCAATCACGTTTTCGACTTATGCAATCGGCATGATGGCTCTGAGTGGCGTGCCGCTCTTCTTTTCCGGCGGTTGGACGAAGGAAGAAATTCTGCATGTGACCGCGCATTGGCCGGCTTCTCGTTTGCCCTATTACCTTCTGCTGATCGGCGTCGTCCTCACCGCGCTCTATATGACGCGGCAAATCATCTACATCTTCTTCGGTGATCGGCGCGCTGGCTCTCGGCACGCACACGAAAGCCCGCATGTGATGACGATGCCTCTCATTGCACTCGCGATTTGTGCAATTTTGTTCAGTATCGTGCTAACCCCAGCATGGCCCTGGCTGGATGATTATCTAAGCGGCAAACCTGCCCAATTTGAGATCGCGCACCTGCTTCAGCCGGCGCTCTTTCTTTCGCTGGTTCTTGTGGGCGTGGGCTTCGCTCTAGGCATCTGGATGTATCGCAAAGCGGGCGTGCAAGATCGACAGCGTCCCGCCGATACTGATCCACTTCAATTTGTACAGCCTGAATCGTTCCGGTTTCTCGAGAATAAGATGTGGATCGACGAACTTTATGCTCGCACGGTCATCGCGTTCAGTTGGATGAGCGCGCGTCTGTCCGACTGGATGGATCGTAATTTCTGGGACCGTCTGGTGCGCGGATTCGGCGGGATCGGTCAACTCTTCGGAATTTTTACGGCCAGTGTCGATGAGCGCGGCATCAATGCTGGAGTCGATGAGACGACCGTCGGCGCCCGCGGTCTAGGCCGCTTGATGTCAGCTGCCCACTCGGGACAAATCCAAACTTATCTCGGCGTCATCGCGATCGGTGTGCTGGCGCTGTTGCTTTTCTACGCATGGTTGGCTTGATCAGCGCGCTCATCATAATTCCGCTGGTGGGCGCTCTTGCGCTCTTTACAGCTCCCCCGAGAAATGCGCGTCCGATCGCACTGCTGTTTAACGCACTGGCTGCCCTTGGCGCATTACTGTTGTGGCAGCGCTTCGATATTCACGCCGCGGGCGTCCAATTGATCGAACGGCACCCATGGATTCCCGCAATCGGCGCTGAATACTTGGTCGGGATAGACGGTTTGAGCTTGCTACTGGTGTTACTTACTTCGCTCATCATTCCCTTCGCATTTCTCGCGCAGAGTATGGATCGCGGTTTTTGCGCGCTGATGCTGATCATGCAATCCGCGCTCTACGGCACGTTTACGGCACAGAACTTTGTTCTCTGGTTTTTGTTTTACGAGATGAGTCTGATCCCCGCCTTCCTGCTCATCAAAATCTGGGGAGGTGAAAATCGCGACCGCGCCGCGACGAAATTTTTTCTCTACACCTTCCTCGGAAGTGTGGCAATGCTGCTTGGATTCCTCGGAATTTATCTGGCCAGGGGTTCCTTCGATTTTGCTACGCTTGCGGGTCTTGGTAAGAACGGATTGCTTACGGGTAAACTCGCCTGGCTTGTTTTTGCCGGAATCTTCCTTGGGCTCGCGGTCAAAGTGCCGCTCTTCCCATTTCACACCTGGCTGCCCGACGCGTATGAAAGCGCGCCGACCGGTGTGTCGATGGTTTTGACCGGTGTGCTTTCGAAAATGGGTGTTTACGGTTTCGTGCGCCTGTTGCTCCCGCTTTTTCCAAACGAAATCAGAATCATCGGCCCCTGGCTGCTGGCGCTAGCGATCTGCTCAATTGTTTTCGCTCCACTGGCCGCGTGGGCCCAGTCCGACCTTAAACGAATGGTCGCCTACTTGTCAGTTAATCATCTCGGCTACTGCATGCTTGGCTTGTTCGCGGTCGCGGGCTCGTCCGTTGGGGCTGCGATCGACATGCAAGCGGCGTTGAGCGGTGTGTTCATGCAGATCTTCAATCACGGGATCACTGCGGCTGCATTGTTTTACCTGGTCGGCCTGCTCGAACAACGTCGTGGCCAGCGCGGCATCAATGACTTCGGAGGATTGATGCAGCGGACGCCGATTCTTTGCGGCTGGATGAGCGTCGCCATGTTTTCGTCACTAGGCTTGCCGGGCCTAAACGGCTTCATTGGCGAGTTCCTGATTTTTAAAGGTTCGTTTGCCATTGCGGCATCCTTCACGGCCATTGCCGTGATTGGCCTGCTTGTTACAGCGATCGTTTTCGTTCGCGCAATGCAAGCGCTCTTCAGTGGGCCGCTGGCAGAGAGTTGCAGCGCTTTTCCCGATCTTTTGCCGAGGGAAAAGATTGCGATCATTCCTGTGACACTGCTCATGTTCGCGATTGGCCTCGCGCCGCAGTTCATGTTCAACATTTTCAACACGACCGTGACTCACCTGGCAGGATTGTGGACCTGAAACTCGCAGGAAATGAGCAAAGAAATCGTTCCAGCCGATCAGATCGCGTTACGGAGATCCGGCATTTTCGCGGCGAAAAGGTGCTGCTCGATTTTGATCTAGCCTCGCTCTATGACGTAGCCGTCAAAGTTTTGAATCAAGCAGTGAAACGAAATCGCAAGCGATTTCCGAACGACTTCATGTTCCAACTTCGTGAAGAGGAAGCGCGGCTTTTAAGGTCCCAGCGTTCGGCATTGGAGAATCGACAAATTGTTGAAAATGAGGGGACTGAACGGAGCTGGTCACAATTTGTGACCAGCTCTCGAAAATACCGGGGAACAAAATATCGGCCCAACGCATTCACCGAACAGGGCATTGCCATGTTGTCGAGTGTCTTGAACAGCAAACGCGCTGTGAAAGTCAACATCGCGATCATGCGCGCGTTCGTGAAGCTGCGCTGGGCGCTTGAAACAAATCGCGAACTTGCCAGGAAATTTTCCGAACTGGAACGCCGTGTTGACAAACATAACGGGGAAATCGCTGCGATCCTGGAAGCGATTCGGCAGTTGATGGCCCCTCCGGAAAAGCCGCGGCGCGAAATTGGATTCCATGTGCGCGAAAATGCAGCGCACTACCGAACACAGAAAAAAGCCGGGCATGTCTGATCGAGTAATGCCGCACTTTCAGATCGGTTGGCGACTGTTTAAAGCGCGGGCTGGAGTTTTCGTCGTCTCGATGATTCTACTTTTTTTGTCAGGGATTGTCTTCAGGGTCGTTCTTTTAGTTCTGCATCGATCAGGTTTTGCCATCTGGCTGACGCTCTTGCTGGCCTGGCTGCTTGTATGCTCCGGTATGATCGTCGGGCTGCACGTAATGGCGCTGAAAAGTGTTGATGGCGGGGTTCCGCGTGTCGACGACTTGTTTGGGTCCCTTGCGCTTGGGCCAGCCTACCTGTTCGCACTCGCCCTCTACTGCGTGGCTGTAGGTCTCGGCTTTGCTCTCCTGATTGTTCCGGGAATTTATCTGGCGATCCGCTACTGCTTGTTTGCGCAGATCATTACCGACAAATCAGTTGGCGCGTTGGCGGCTTTGCGAAACGCTGCTGTGTTGGCACGCGGCAATTGGTTGCAACTCGGTGCGCTGTTTCTCATTGCTCTTTTCCTTAACGTGGCTGGAGCCGCAATACTCGGGTTCGGCCTGGTCATCTCCTTTCCAGTGTCGCTTTTGGCAATTGCTGGATTTTATCGCTCCCTTCAGCCGATTACCGCATGATCGCCTGGACGATTTACTTAACGTTCGCAGGCGCAGTCGTGCTGCTCCTTCTACCGGGCGTTTTTGCGCGTTGGATTGCGTTGCTTACGACCCTTGCCGGCTTGGTCCTGGGAATCGTTGCGTTGTTTCGCATGCCCATTGCGGATCTCGCCCACTTCACAACGATCGTCAGCGTACCGTGGGTGCCACCGCTGGGAATGAATTACCATCTCGCTGTTGATGGCGTCAGTCTTACGATGGTCCTTGTCACGGGCATCTCTGCCGTGAGCACCGTATTGTTTTCATGGGACGTCGATCATCGCCAGCGCGAATTTTTCTTTTGGTTGCTGCTTGTTGTGGGAGGTTGCTACGGCGTTTTTCTCAGTGCCGATTTGTTTTTGCTCTTTGCGTTCTACGAACTGGTGATCGTGCCGAAGTATTTTCTCATCGCCATCTTCGGTTCGACCAACAAGGAGTACGGCGCGATGAAACTGACACTCTACTCGTTCTTCGGTGGAATGTTCGTTTTCGCTGGAATCCTTGTCGCTTACGCGACCGCCGGCTCTCTCGATCTCAATCAACTGGCGCAATTTCATTTTGATCCGCAGCTGCAATCAAGGGCATTTCCCGTGCTCTTCCTCGGCTTCGCTGTGCTTGCCGGCATCTGGCCATTGCATACCTGGGCGCCGACGGGCCATGTTGCGGCGCCCACCGCGGGCTCGATGTTGCTCGCCGGTATCGTGATGAAGCTTGGTGCTTACGCAGGGCTGCGTGTAGCGATGGATCTGTTTCCGGAAGGATTCCAGATATGGAGCAAGTGGATCGCCGTCCTGGCCGTCATTGGAATTGTTTACGCGGCAGCGGTGGCGCTGCGGCAGCGTGACCTGAAGTTCGTCATTGGTTATTCGAGCGTGAGTCACATGGGTTTCGTGTTGCTTGGTCTGGCCACGGCGAACGCGCTCGGCGTTTCGGGGGCAGTGCTGCAAATGTTTTCGCACGGGGTGATTGCGGCGCTGCTGTTCGCCGTTGCCGGACGGATGCTCTATCGACGCACTCACACCCGCGAGCTCGATGCGTTATCCGGAATGAATCTCAGCCGCGCACTTCCTTTTGCCGCGTTCACGTTCGTAATCGCTTCCGCCGCGTCGATGGGGATCCCAGGCTTCAGTGGATTCGCAGCGGAAATTACGATTCTGATTGGCGTGTGGAAAACCTATCCGGTCGCAGTTTGGATTACCGGCGCCGGCATGGTGCTGGTGGCGGCTTTCACCTTGCGCGCGCTCGTGAAATCATTTTTCGGTGAGGTGGGCATGCAGACGGGCCATGTTCCGACAGACGCCGACTGGAAGGAACAATCGATCACGCTTGCTGAGAAGTGCGGCGCATTTTTGCTCATGTTCGCCACACTAGCCGTCGGACTTTATCCCAAAATGCTGCTCGATCGCATCGTGCCGGCAGTGGAAGCGATGAGATTTCTAAAATGAGATCCCAGGTTTCAACGATGTCGTATCTGGAGCTGCTCAGGCTTGCGTCCGCTGAAGCTGTCGTCGTGATTAGCGCCCTCGTCGTGCTCGCGATTGGGCTGATAAACAGGCGAACCACTATAGTGGCAGAGGTATCATCCGCAAGACCGCCAACCAGGGCAGCCCGCACGGCTGTCGCTACAGGCTGGTGCTCGTTGGTTGCTGCGATCGGGATTGCCATCGCGATAGCCGCGGTACTTATGCAGCCGCGAAACGCGAGCCTTTTCGACGGGATGCTTGTGATCACACCGCTCACGTCGCTTTTCAAAATCATTTGCCTCGCGCTTGCCTTTTTCACGGTGTGTCTCGTGCGATCAGAAAAATCCCTGCGTCATCCGGGCGAATACCTGGCGATGATTCTGTTGGCGACGGCGGGTCTCATGTTGCTCGTTGGCAGTGAAGAGTTGCTCATGATTTTCATTGGGCTCGAACTACTGGGCCTCTCGCTTTATGTGATGGCTGCTTTCGACAAGATCGATGTGCGATCCGCGGAAGCAGGTCTGAAATATTTTCTGTTCGGCAGCACTTCCAGCGCGTTTACGCTTTTCGGAATCAGCTTGATCTACGGGATGTCGGGCACTACCGGCCTCGCCGCGATCTCGGATAAATTGGCGGCCGCGCCGGTGCAACCTTTGCTTGCGACAGGCATTATCATGACGCTCATCGGCTTCGCGTTCAAAATTGCTGCTGCGCCGTTTCACTTGTGGGCGCCTGATGCGTACCAGGGAGCACCTATCCCGAGTGCGGCGTTTATTGCCTCGGGATCGAAGGTTGCCTCGTTCGTCGTGCTTGGAAAGATCGTGCTCGTCGGCTTTGCTCCAGCGCACGGGAGTTCGGCATGGCACGCCATGGCTGCGGGCTGGTCGCCGGTTCTCGCCGTGCTCGCTGCGTTGTCAATTGTGATTGGCAATCTCGTCGCGCTGGCACAGAGCAATGTTCGGCGGCTGCTCGCTTATTCCGCCGTCGCCCACGCCGGCTACACGCTGCTTGGACTTATCGCCGGAAGCCGGGACGGATTTTCGGCGACGCTTTTCTACGCGGCTGTTTACGCGATCACGCTGGTCGGTGCGTTCGGAGTCGTCGCAGTCGTGCACAGCGAAACTGGTGGTGACGATCTAAAAAACTTTTCCGGACTGGCCGCGCGCGCGCCGCTGCTCGCCGGTTGCATGGCTATCTTCATGCTCTCCCTGGCTGGCATACCTCCGCTGGCCGGGTTTTTCGGAAAGTTTTACCTGTTCAGCGCCGCGCTGCGGGCCGGTGGGAATTATGGCCTGCTTTGGTTGATTGCGTTGGCGCTCTTTGGCAGCTTTGTCTCGCTTTATTATTACCTGATGGTGCTGAAAGCGATTTTTGTTGACGAGCCTTCGCTTACGACGCCTTCATCGCCCGATCGCCCGTCGCCCGACCTGCTGCAACGAATCACGGTTGCTACGCTCGCTGCAGCAATTCTTCTTCTCGGCCTGATGCCGGATACCCTGGCGGCACGAATTCTTGCTGCCGTGCCATAGGAATTTTCAGTAAAAAAGTGTGATTAACGCTTGACTATCGCGGTATAAGTTTTGCATCAAATCGAGGAGGCACAGACTGGAAGAGTTGATGAAGTGAAGATGGGCAGCATCAGCCAGTTCATTGATCGGCATTTCCGTCACTTTAACGCCGCAGTCTTAAAGGATGCGGCGGACGCATACATCGCGCATCTGGATCGCGGCGGGAAAATGATGATCACGCTCGCCGGAGCGATGAGCACTGCTGAACTGGGCGTTTCTCTCGCGGAAATGATTCGGCAGGACAAAGTGCATGCTATCACCTGTACCGGTGCGAACCTCGAAGAAGACCTCTTTAATCTTGTCGCGCGTAGCCAGTACGAACGGATTCCTCATTATCGCGAACTGACAGGACAACAGGAGGAAGAACTTTTGCAGCGCCATCTGAATCGAGTGACTGATACGTGCATTCCGGAGGAGGAGGCGATGCGACGGATCGAGCACATCGTGCTGGAGGAATGGGTGAGCGCCTCGAAAAAGAAGGAGCGAAGATTTCCCCACGAATTTTTCTATAAGATCCTGCGGGAATGCCGGCTGAAGAAATTTTACGAGATCGACCCGGCTGATAGTTGGATGATTGTCGCCGCGCACAAGGATCTCCCAATCTTTGTACCTGGCTGGGAGGATTCGACATTGGGGAATATTTATGCTGCGCGCTGCATCACGGGCGCGATTGCCGATGTGCACACTGTTCGCTCCGGCATCGAATATATGATCGCGCTGGCGGAGTGGTATCGTCGAATGTCGCAGGGTTCGTCTGTGGGCTTCTTCCAGATCGGCGGCGGCATTGCAGGTGATTTCCCCATTTGCGTAGTGCCCATGCTCAATCAAGACGTGGTAACCACGCTCGTTCCCGAATGGGGCTATTTTTGTCAGATCAGCGATTCTACAACCAGCTTCGGATCGTACTCCGGCGCGGTCCCCAATGAAAAAATCACGTGGGGTAAACTGAATATCGATACGCCGAAATTCATCATCGAATCCGACGCTACGATTGTCGCACCGCTAATTTTCGCCAAGGTTCTGGGCTGGTGACGCCCGACCGCGGCACCCGCTTAGTAGTTATCAATCAGCCTGATTCTTACTGCCAGTGGCCTGCAATCCACACCCAACCGCCGGGCCGACGCACCCAGTGGCCTGCCACCCAAACCGCGGCTGGTCTCGGCCGGACTACCCAACTTCCCGGCACCCAGACGTAGTCGGCTCCTGTCCATCGCCAATAACCGGACGTCCAAACGTATCCCGGTCCGGGTGCCACCGTCTGAGTTTCAATGCGAACCGGTGGCGGAGCTCTGGTCACCACTACCTCACGAACTGGACCCGTCGTTGTTACTTCCTGCGTAGTCGTTGTTGTCGTCACAGTCGTTGGTTCTTCCGCGCAGCCGACCAGTGCTAACGGCAGCAACATCAATAGGTAAGAGCTTCTCTTCATCTTACACCTCCTACTACAGATTCGTTTTGTGCCAAACAGGTGGTTTGTCGAAAATCAAAGCTTGCCTGCGTTCGATGGCGGAAGGCCGATTTTGATTCGATGATATGCGATGCTTTACGTGGTCGCGACGCCGATCGGCAATTTGGGCGACATCACGTTGCGCGCGCTGGAGGTACTGAAATCGGTCGATCTGGTCGCAGCCGAAGACACGCGGCATTCCGGGATGTTGATGAAGCATTTCGGAATCAAGAGACCATTCATCAGTTATCACGAACACAACGAAGCAAAGCGCACGGCAGAACTCGTCGAACGCCTCGCGGGAGGTGAAAACATTGCGCTGATCACAGATGCCGGAACGCCAGGATTGTCCGATCCGGGCGCGCGTCTCGTTAGTGAATGCATCAAACGAGAGCTTTCGTTTACAATCATTCCCGGGCCATCATCGATCCTCACCGCTCTCGTCGGGTCCGGCTTTTCGACCGAAAAATTTTCCTTCCGTGGATTTCTTCCGGTTAAAAGCGGGCAACGCCAGCGAGAGTTGCGAGCTGCCGCAGAATCCGGTGAGACAGTAATGTTCTTCGAGTCGCCTTATCGATTAACCAAGACACTCGCCGCCTGCATCGATGTCATGCCAGAGCGGCAACTTTGCGTCGCGCGAGAGCTGACAAAAAAATTTGAGGAATTCGAGCGAGGGACCGCGGGTGAACTGCTTGCACATTACGAGGCCCACCCTCCGAAAGGCGAGATTGTGCTCGTCATTTCGCCGCCGTAATAGCTGCTCGGGCTGCTGTGGAATAAGTGTCGAAAATCGCCAAACCCGGCAAAGAGCAGAGCACCGCTGCTCTCGCGAATAAACGGGGCGTGTTTGTCGTCAAACCCTGCCACTCAAATCAGCGGACACGTTTTGGAAAAATGCGACCCGAAATTGCCTCTCCTGAAACTCCCTCACACGCCTGCGGGCTCGTTGCAGCCTCCGCCTTCTTTGCCCCTTCTAACGACGGGGCTCTCGATCATGAAAAAGCCTTCACGAACAATGAGGTCGCGCGGAGCGATTATGATGTAATGACCCGCTCGCATTGGTTGCTTAAGCCTTTGCTCGCGGCACTCATCATTACCCTGCTGCAACTTGCGATGGCGATAGGCCTGCTTGCGCCGGAAGGCTCCTTTTCGGAGCGCTACGCCACGCTCGTCCAGCACGACAGTTATTGGTTTATGAACATTGTGGACCGGGGATACCAGACCATTGTTCCTCCCATCGATCACAAGGTCATGGAAGTATCAAACGTCGCATTTTTTCCCGCTTATCCTGCGATTGCGGCTGCGTTTCGCTATGGGCTTAACATCAGCACCGGCACGGCTCTGTTGATCACTGCTCAGGTCGCTGCCTGGGGCTTCTGGAGTTATTTCTTTCTTTTTTGCAGGCGCTGGAATATTTCGCCGGCGCTCCAAATTTGCGGCGCACTATTAATTGCCGTCCATCCAGCGGCGTTCTTTCTAATCGCCGGATACTCGGAATCGTTGTTTTTGATGGCGCTGCTGGGTTTCATCTATTGGAGCACTACGGAAGGGCGATCTGCGAAGGTCTGGGCAGCCGTTCACGGTATAGTTATGTCGGCAACGCGGATTGTCGGAATTCTGTGTGCGGCATTTCCGCTGGTGCGGTCGGCTTTTCAAACTGGATGGCGCGGTTTACTTGAGCCGGGGCCGTGGTTTCGCAAGGAAAAGCCGGCGGTCGCCATGACGCTGGTGGCGAGTTTCGGTGCCGTAAGCTTCTTCTTTTATTCTCAACTGCGCTGGGGCCACTGGGATATTTATATGCTTACGCAGGCAGCCGGCTGGGGAATCGTCCCCGATTATTTGGCGGTGGTTAAGCCCTCTAGTTATCGCTGGTTCGTTCCGGCGCTGAACGATCCGACGGAGGCGAGCCAAATGTCGATGACGTTAGGCGCGGTGCTTTTTGTTGGTATCGCCCTTTGCGAACTGGCGATTCGCAGGCGGGACGGTTTACCCATTCGCGCCGGGATCTATTTCTGCGCCTTTGTGATCTATTATCTCTCAGTAAGCGGAGTCGCCTGCGTGGATATGGAAAGCATGCTTCGCTACGAATTTTGCGTGCACGCACTGATCGTGCTGGCGCTTTTGAATTTTCTACGTCAATTTCGCAGGCCGCCGGTGCTCGTTAGGGCATTTGGCATCGCGTCAGTGGCGCTGCTCAGCGCTGCTGGGCTGTGCGTACAGGGGTGGTACGTCTGGAATTTCACCCGCGGCAACTGGGTAGCCTAGAAGAACATGAAAACAAGAGTGGTCATTATCGGCGCGGGCCCGGCGGGTTTGACGGCCGGCTATCTCCTGTCGAAGGAGGAAGTCGATGTCGTTGTCATCGAAGCCGATCCTGTTTACGTCGGAGGAATTTCCCGGACGGTGACATACAAGGGTTTTCATTTCGACATCGGCGGGCATCGTTTCTTTTCCAAGTCGAAGGCAATCGAAGATCTGTGGACGGAGATTTTGCCTAACGATATGCTCGTGCGCCCGCGTTCCTCGCGGATTTTTTACGACGGCAAGTTTTTTTCCTACCCGCTGAAACCGATCGAAGCGCTGCTCAAGCTGGGTGTCTTCAGGTCCGCGCTCTGTGTTCTTTCATGGATGAAAGCGCGCCTGTTCCCGATGGGTAATCCACGCAATTTTGAAGAGTGGGTAAGCAATCAGTTTGGCAAACGACTCTTCAACACGTTCTTCAAAAGTTACACCGAAAAAGTCTGGGGGATGAGCTGCAAGGAGATTTCCGCCGACTGGGCAGCACAGCGGATTAAAGGACTTTCCCTTGGCAGCGCAATTAAGAACGCGGTGATCCCGCAGCGTTATAATGGAGATCGAACGAAGGTAATTAAGACGCTGATTAATTCCTTCCGCTATCCACGGAGAGGCCCCGGCATGATGTGGGAAGCCTGCGCGGAGAAAATGAAGGCCCTAGGGGGCAGGCTTGAGATGGGTTGCAGAGTAACTCGGTGTTCTTATGATGAAACGTCCGGCAGCTGGACGGTCGAGTACAAGAAACAAGGCAAATCGCAGACAATTGAAGCTGAACACATCATTTCATCCGCCCCGATGCGAGAGCTGGTCTGCGGATTATCGCCGAGTGCGAGCGAGCGAACGAAGCGTGCCGCCGGGAGCCTGAAGTATCGCGATTTCCTAACGGTGATGCTGATCTTGAAAGATCGACGTATGTTTGATGACAACTGGATCTACATTCACGATCCAAGCGTGAAAGTTGGTCGTGTCCAAAACTTCCGTTCCTGGTCGCCAGAGATGGTGCCCGAGCCGGACAAGGTGTGTTACGGTCTCGAATATTTCTGCTTCGAACACGACGGGCTGTGGGATTCGAGCGATGGCGACTTGATCGAGCTCGCCAAGCGCGAGTTAGTTCAGATCAGATTGGCGAGGGAAGAAGACTTTGTCGATGGCTGCGTCGTCCGCCAGAAGAAAGCGTATCCCGTTTACGACGACGATTACGCGCGGCACGTTGCCACCGTCCGCCAGGAACTGGAGACCCGTTATCCGAACCTGCATCTCGTCGGCCGCAACGGAATGCATAAATACAACAACCAGGACCACGCCATGATGACTGCGATGTTGTGCGTGGAAAATATACTGGCGGACACGAAGCTGTACGATCTCTGGCAGGTCAACAGCGACGCCGAATATCACGAAGCTGGTCCCGCGACGGCCGAAGAAATAACGGGACCCGGCCTACGGCTGGTTCCCACGCGTGTCGTCGCCGCTCCCGAGCTCGCCCCGGAAGGGTAGCGCACGCGTCTCGCATGTTGGCTTGGGCGTCGCGCCGAAACAGTCTTTCGTTGCGCGGCGCTTGGCTGGAAAGACATGTCCGAAGACAAGTTGGCGACCGCGAGGACGTGTTTGCCAGCACGGAGACGCGTGCGCTACCCATTCTCGAAGTCTTCGACCGGTGGACAGGAACAGAACAGATTCCGATCGCCATAAACGTTGTCGATGCGCGCGACAGCGGGCCAGAATTTGTGCTCGCGCGTCCATGGCGCGGGGAAAGCTGCTTGTTCTCGCGTGTAAGGGCGGTTCCAAGTTTCAGAGGCGATTTGGAGCGCAGTGTGCGGCGCGTTCTTTAACATATTGTTTTCCCGATCCATCTTTCCCTTGGCGATTGCCTCAATCTCTGCGTGGATCGAGATCATCGCGTCGCAGAAACGGTCGAGCTCGTGTTTTGGTTCGCTCTCGGTTGGCTCGATCATCATCGTGCCGGCGACCGGCCAGGAAACCGTCGGCGCATGAAATCCGTAGTCCATTAATCGTTTTGCTACATCTTCCACTTCGATGCCTGCGCTTTTCCATTGGCGAAGATCAACGATGCACTCATGCGCAACGAGCCCGCGTTTGCCTTTGAAAAGCACAGGAAAATAGGGATCGAGTCGCTTGGCGATGTAATTCGCATTTAGGATCGCCACCTCGCTTGCCCGCTTCAATCCCTCCGCACCCATCATGCGGATGTACATCCACGTAATCGTCAGAATGCTGGCACTGCCATATGGCGCAGCGGAAACGTTTCCGCCTTTGCCTCCTCCATGGCAGTGATCAGAGCCGTCCACGCTTGGCGGGCGCTTCCCGTGTTCTCCATCGCCAAACACGACTCGGCCGGTCTCGGGATCGAGAATGAATTCTCGCGGAAGATACGGCGCAAGATGCCTGGCTACGCCAATCGGCCCAACACCCGGGCCGCCGCCGCCGTGCGGAATGCAAAATGTTTTGTGCAAATTCAAATGACAAACGTCGGCGCCGTAATCGCCCGGGCGGCAAAGACCGACCTGCGCGTTCAGGTTTGCGCCGTCCATGTAAACCTGGCCACCGTACGTGTGCACGATGTCGCAGATTTCGCGAATGGTTGGCTCAAAAACGCCATGCGTTGAAGGATACGTTACCATCAGCGCTGCGAGGTCAGGGGCGTGCTGGTCGGCTTTGGCGCGTAGATCGGCAAGATCGATATCTCCATCTTTCAAGCAGGAGACGGAGACAGCCTTAAATCCAGCCATGGTTGCGCTGGCCGGGTTCGTGCCATGGGCGGAGGTCGGTATGAGGCAAATGTTGCGATGGGATTCACCACGCGAAGCGTGATACTCGCGAATCGCCAGTAGGCCTGCGTATTCGCCCTGCGAACCGGCATTGGGTTGCAATGAAATCGCGTGAAATCCACTAATTTCAGCAAGCCAGTTTTCGAGCTGTTGGCACATCTCTGCATAACCTACGGTTTGTTCTGTCGGCGCAAACGGATGCAACTCGGAAATTTCCGGCCACGAGATCGGAAACATTTCCGCGGTGGCGTTCAATTTCATCGTGCACGAACCGAGTGGGATCATCGAGGTAGTCAGTGAAAGATCTCGTGATTCGAGCTTCTTGAGATAACGCAGCATTTCTGTCTCGGTATCGTGTGTGTTGAAGACCGGGTGAGTGAGAAATTCAGAAGTGCGGATTGCGGATTGCGGAATGCGAATTGGAGGCTCGCCGAGGTTATCATCGGCAAAGTCGCGGACGTGCGTGCCGCGGAAGATCGACATCAGCAATTCAACGTCACGCGTGCTCGTTGTTTCGTCGAACGAGATGCCGATCGCGTGCGGGCCTAGCGCGCGCAAGTTGCACTCCGCTTTTTGCGCATGCTCTAAAATGAGCGCGCTTGACTCGACTTCGATGCGGATGGTGTCGAAGAAATTCTCGTGCGCGATTTTCAAACCCAGAGCGCTCAGACCATCAGCAAGTTGACTCGTTAGGCGATGAACGCGCTCGGCGATTGTGCGCAACCCACGGGGGCCATGATAGACAGCGTACATCGAGGCGATGACAGCTAGGAGGACCTGCGCGGTGCAGATGTTGCTCGTTGCTCTGTCGCGGCGGATGTGTTGCTCGCGCGTTTGCAGCGCGAGTCGATAGGCCGGCCGGCCTTCTGCATCATGCGAAACCCCAACAAGCCGACCGGGCATGTGACGCTTGTAATGATCGCGCGTAGCGAAGTATGCCGCGTGCGGTCCGCCGAACCCGAGGGGAACGCCGAAGCGTTGCGTATTACCGACCGCAACATCGGCGCCAAATTCTCCAGGCGGCTTCAACAGCGTGAGCGCGAGAATGTCGGCTGCGACCACGACCAATGCGCCGGCGTCATGCGTGTGCTTAATGAAATCCGTGTAGTCATAAATCGCGCCATCGGTAGCGGGATATTGGATCAGCGCGCCGAAAATGGTGTCGTCGAACTTGAATCGCGAGTAATCGCCAATCTCGACCACGATACCCAAAGGCTTCGCGCGCGTTTGCACAACGGCAATCGTTTGCGGGTGACAATTGTCGGCGACAAAAAATGTTTTGCGGTTCGGAACGACCGCACGACAAAGCGTCATCGCTTCGGCGGCGGCAGTGGCTTCATCCAGCAGCGAGGCGTTAGCAATCTCGAGCGCGGTCAGGTCGGTAATCATGGTTTGAAAGTTAACGAGGGCCTCGAGCCTGCCTTGTGCGAGTTCCGCCTGATACGGTGTGTAAGCAGTGTACCAACCCGGATTCTCCAGAATATTTCGCTGAATAACGGGAGGCGTAGTACAATCGGAATAGCCACAGCCGATGAACGAGCGCGCGATCCTGTTCTTTTTGGAAATTGCGCGGAGCTCGGCCACCGCTTCCATCTCCGATTTCGCTTCGGGCAAGTTCAGGTCTCGATCCAGCCGGATATTTCGTGGAACAGCAGCTTCGACAAGGGTATCGAGACTTTCGAAGCCGACCTCGCGCAGCATGGCCCGCGCTTCATCTTCGTTCGGGCCAATATGGCGGCTCGCGAATGAATTCGGATCGATCGTGTCTTCACGCCGTTGCATGGGAGCAGACTACGGAAAGCGAATCGCGCTTCAAGTCGGGCTCAGATAGGAGCGATTGACGTCAATCGCCCGGGCGGTTCGGTGAATCGCCCCTAGCATTTTATGTGGGATCGTGTAGGTCCACGCCGCGGCTTTTCAAGAGAGCGCGCAGCTCAGCCAGGTGTTGGTGATTTCGGGTTTCGACCGTGCAAAGAACGTTCACTGCAGAGACATCAGGGCTGGCGAAGGCGCGATCATGTACGATTTGTTTAACACTTGCTCCTGTAGAAGCGATTTGTGCTGCCAGATCGGCCAGACCGCCGGGTCGATCACTAATCACAGCAGTGAATCGTCCGAGTCGCCCATCCGCGACCAGACCCCGTTCAATTACACGACTTAGAACGTTGGGATCGATGTTGCCACCGCAAAGCAGCAGAACCACTCGTCGGCCAGCTAGCTCCTTTAACTTTCCGGACATGCACGCCGCCAGTGGTGTGGCCGCGGCACCTTCGACAACGCTCTTTTCTAGTTCAACCAGACGAAGAATCGCCAGAGCGATTTCTTCTTCAGTCACGGTGACGGTTCGATCGACGAGTGGCCGCGCAATCTGAAACGCATTCGCGCCAACCTGCGGAATGGCGAGGCCATCTGCGAGCGTTGGATGCATCGTGATTCTTGTCGGTTTCCCCGCTTCAAGCGCAGCTGAGAAGCTCGCGACGTTCTCTGCTTCAACGGCGATAATTTTCGCGTGTGGTCGCAAGGTTTTCACGGCTAGAGAAATGCCGGCGAGCAAACCAGCTCCGCCCACTGGGACAATGACGGCCTCAAGATCGGGAATTTGCTCAACGATCTCCAGGCCCATCGTTCCCTGTCCTGCAATGATCGCCGGATCATCGTAACCGTCGATATAAGCAAGGCGGTTTTCCGCGGCGATTTCATGCGCACGCGCTTTTGCTTCGCCGAAACCCTCTCCGTGCAAAACGACGGTTGCACCGAGTTGCTGGCACGTGCTGACTTTTATGAGGGGCGCAAATTTGGGCATTACTACCGTTGCGGGGATGCCGAGTAATCCGCCCTGATAAGCGAGTGCTTGAGCGTGATTGCCAGCAGAAGCAGCGATGACTCCGCGCTTCTGCTGATCGCGCGATAGTTGCGCCAGCGCATTGCGCGCGCCGCGTTCCTTGAAACTTCCTGTTCGCTGCAAGTTGTCCATCTTGCAGAAGATTTCCATCCCCGTGATTTCACTTAGTGGGATGGAGGGCGGACAAGGTGAACAATAAACGGCGTCCGCAATTCGTTTGCGCGCCGCTTCGATGTCCTGAAATGTGACCAAGCTTTTTTAACTCTCGAGTGCGGCCTGCGCCGCTGCCAATCGGGCAATCGGAATCCGGAAGGGGCTGCAACTAACGTAGTCCAAGCCCAGCCGATGGCAGAACTTGACGCTTGTAGGTTCGCCGCCGTGTTCGCCACAAATCCCCAGTTTGATGTTTGGCCGGGTCTTGCGTCCGAGGTCGCGCGTTATTTCCATCAGGCGGCCCACGCCTTTCTGATCAATTGTTGCGAACGGGTTTGCCTCCACGATATCAAGCTCGGCATAAGCGGGAAGAAAGCTTCCCGAATCGTCCCGGCTCATTCCCAGCGTCGTTTGGGTGAGATCGTTTGTGCCGAAACTGAAGAACTCGGCATCCCGCGCGATTTGGTCCGCGACCAATGCAGCGCGCGGGATTTCAATCATCGTCCCGACCAGATATTTGAATTTTGTCGCTCTTTCCTTCGCCACTTCGCCGGCTACGCGGCGGATGACGTCAATTTGAAGCTTTAGCTCACGCGGAAATCCAACCAATGGAATCATAATTTCCGGATGGACCTTGATTCCCTTGGCTTGAACTTCCGCAGCAGCTTCAAAAATCGCGCGCGCCTGCATTTCGGAGATTTCAGGAAATGTGATTCCGAGGCGGCAGCCCCGGTGGCCGAGCATGGGATTAAACTCGTGCAACTCATGCACACGGCGTGCAATTTGTTCCACAGGCACGCCAAGTTTGTTCGCAAGTTCGTTTTGCTGCGCATGATCATTCGGTAAAAACTCATGGAGCGGCGGATCGAGGAAACGAATCGTGGCCGGCAAACCTTTTAGAGCGGTGAAGATGCCAATAAAATCCGCGCGCTGGTAAGGAAGTAGTTTGGCCAGAGCATGTGCTCGCTCGTCCTTGGTGCCCGCGAGAATCATCTCTCGCATGGCATCGATCCGATCACCCTCAAAAAACATGTGCTCCGTGCGACAGAGGCCAATACCTTCCGCACCGAATGCGACTGCATTGGCGACCTGCTCGGGCGTATCCGCGTTTGTGCGCACGCCGAGAATGCGGAATTCGTCCGTCCACTTCATTAATTTTGCGTACTCCTGATAAGTGACGCTCTTTTTCGGGTCCAGGGAGCGATCAATGAGGACTTGGACGATTTCCGACGGCGCAGTCGCGACTTCGCCGGCAAACACCTCTCCTGCGGTCCCGTCGATGGAGATGTAATCACCTCGATTTAAGGTTGTGCCATTGGCGCTGAGTGTGCGCGTTTGGTAATCGATTTGAATTCCGGTCGCCCCACATACGCATACTTTTCCCATTTGTCGCGCAACCAGAGCTGCGTGTGAGGAAACGCCGCCGCGCGCCGTCAAGATGCCTTGTGCGGCGATCATGCCCCGCAGGTCTTCGGGCGAGGTTTCAATCCGTGCCAGCACCACTTTCTCACCTTTCTCCGAGCGCGCTACCGCTTCCTCCGCGCTGAAAACAACGTGACCACAGGCTGCGCCCGGCCCGGCGGCCAAACCGGTGGCGATTTTTTTCGCTTGTTTCGCTGATTGTCGGTCAAAGATCGGGGCCAGGAGATGAGCCAGCGAATCGGCCGGAATGCGGCGCACCGCATCTTTTTTGGTGATTAATTTTTCACCGACCATATCAACTGCAATGCGGACCGCGGCGTGACCGGTGCGTTTGCCGTTGCGAGTCTGCAGAATGTAGAGGCGATTTTCCTCTACGGTGAACTCC
Source organism: Verrucomicrobiota bacterium (assembly GCA_046725285.1). Lineage (GTDB taxonomy): Bacteria > Verrucomicrobiota > Verrucomicrobiia > Chthoniobacterales > UBA10450 > Udaeobacter. The sequence continues at coordinate 4,983 of JBKOYG010000037.1, read as the reverse complement.
AGGTCCTGCATGTCCTTAAAATGACGCTCAAGGATCGCGCGGACTTTCATCAGCTCTTGGTGAGCGGCCGGCATTTCCTTCGCCAAAGCGGCAATCGGATGCGGCGTGCGTACGCCCGCAACAACGTCCTCGCCCTGGGCGTTGATCAAATACTCGCCATAGAAAACTTTTTCACCGGTCGCAGGATCGCGCGTAAATGCGACACCGGTGGCGCTCGTCTCTCCCATGTTCCCGAACACCATCGTCTGCACATTTACGGCCGTTCCCCAGTCGTGCGGGATGCCGTATCGCCGACGGTAGACGATTGCCCGGTCGTTCATCCACGATCCAAAAACCGCCCCGATCGCGCCCCAAAGCTGTTCCTTTGGATCTTGCGGAAATGATTTTCCGGTCCGCTCTTTGATCAATCCTTTAAACCGTTGCACCAGTTCTTTCAGGTCAGCGACCATCAATCTGACGTCCGGGAAGTCATGTTTGCCGTAGCGTTCATCCTTTAGGCGCTCGATGACCGTCTCGAACGGTTCATGGTCTTCTCCTGGCCGTTTCTGAACTCCCATGACCACATCGCCGTACATTTGCAGGAAACGCCGGTACGAATCCCAGGCAAAACGCGCGTTGTTTGTTTTTCTTGCGACAATTTCGACGACCTCGTCATTCATCCCGAGGTTCAGGATGGTGTCCATCATTCCGGGCATGGAATCCCGCGCGCCTGATCGCACGGACACGAGTAAAGGTCGTTCTTTGTCGCTAAATTTCTGCCCGACGGATTTTTCGACTTCTGCCAGCGCCGTCGCGACCTCCGCTTCCAACTCGCGCGGGTAAGTCCGGTTATGAGCGTAAAAATGAGTGCAAACTTCAGTCGTGATGGTGAACCCCGGTGGCACCGGCAGACCGATGCGCGTCATTTCGTGAAGGTTCGCGCCCTTGCCGCCCAGCAACGCCTTCATCCCGCCTGATCCGTCTGCGTGACCGTCGCCGAAGTAATAAACGTAGCGCGGCGCTTTCCCTCGGCACGCCGTAGCCTTGGCGAAGGCGGGCGTTTTTTTACGGCGGCTACTCTGCTGCAATTTCGGTCTTTTCGATGTGCGCCGAATTGATTTTCGAACCGTAGATTTGCGTCTTGTGGTCATATTCAGGGATGGGAAAAATTGACAAGGAATCCGGCAGCTGCCGGACGCCAAAGTAGTTTCGGGTGTCGCCCTGTCAACGACCCTGAGCAAGTCGAACCGTCCCGTCATGAATTGTCTTCGGTGTGTAAAATGCGTCTTGGTGAACGGCAAAAATAAGCCGTTGTAGGGCAAGCGCCTCGCTTGCCGGGACGATAATGTGAATTGGAAACCGCGTGGCCTGGCAGGCGGAGCGCCTGCCCTACAAATTCTGCAGGCGAGAGATGGTTGCAGCCGACTTGGCTGCCTCGATCGAAGGTCGAACCAAGCAGTCCAGCGGGTTAAGCTGGTGCGCCTTCGTTGTTGGTCAGAACTTGAGCAATTGTCGCCGTAAAGTCATCGACGCCAGTGCTGGGTACGATGATGCTGTTGCGGCGGCCATGAGCTTCTTCAGTGATGCGCAAGAATCTCCCGCGCTCGTTTTCCCGGAGCTCCACGTAGAAATGCTTGCGCTCAATTTGCAGTTCTCTCGCCTCGATGATGTTATCCATTTTCTCCTGAAGCCGCCGACTCTACCGCATCCGTTTTGGGGAATGGAAGAAAAATCGGCGGCCTTGCCGTAAATTTCTTGGGACCCGCTCGGGCCCGCCGGTGGAGAGTGCGGCCGCGTTGGGCGGCCGCCCTCTCTGTCGCTTTGCCTGCCTAGCGTTGCCCGCAGTCGGCAACGCCTTCGCCTCTCCTCGTTAGAGCGTGATCGTCCCGAACAATTCGAACACCTCCACATCGCCGGCTTCCCGGACGTTGAATCCGCCGCTTCCGCTTGCGCCCGCGAAGACACCAGTGCCTCCGGTGACGGTGTACGTCCCCACGATGCTGAACGGGTTCCCGTACGACACCAACGAGCCGAAGGTGTTCCTCGAGTTCCCGGTCGTGCACTCGATCCCGGTCGCCATGAGGGAGAGTGTGCTTCCGTCGGCTAGCGTGATCGTCCCCGTCGCTGTCAAGTTGGCGCAGAAGGACGTGCCGGGAATGGGTGTGAAGCTCGTTACGTCACCGCTCAGCGTCGCCTCGCCGAAGCCTGCCACGGTGCCAGCCGCGCAGAAGTCGACGCTGCAGGGCAGCGGGGCTACTCCTCGGCCGAGGTGGAGCTGGAACGTACTCTCGAAGCTCGTCGGCGTCTCCGCGCCCGCGGGCGTGGCGAGGACGAGTCCGAGGAATGCCCCGCAGAGAGCGGAGTGGATTGACAGTCGCCGTTTCAGGAGTGCTCCGGCACTCGCGATGCGCAAAGTTGAGAAGAAACGATTTGCACTAAACCAACGAGCAGTTTTTATCTGTTTCTTAGGTGTTAGTGGGTTTCGATTTTTCATATTGCTTTGTTTCCTTTCTTGTTTTGGCCTTTCCTGATTTCGGTCTTCACTGAGGTACTGCAGGAAATCCGGCGCGATATAACACGGAAAGTTTTGATTTTTTTTAAGAAACCGCGGATTACGCGGATGCCTAGACATCTACAGCGTTGCAGGCACTGGATGTCACGGATCGCTTTAAACAGAAAGAAAGGAAGCGAACCGCCTAGTCGCTTGCAGACACGAATTTCACTAATTCACACCAATTGGTCAGCGTCTTCGTGATAATTCGTGCAATTCGTGTCTCGTGAGGATTCGTGTAATTCGTGTCTTCACGGCTGCTTTTCCTCGCAGAGTTTTTGGAAAGCGGGATCGGAGCGCAACGGGTCCCACAGTGGATCGAGCCTCAAAAGAGCCGGCGTAACAGGCGTGCCGTAACACCAGCTCATGTATGGCGTTTGTAACAACTGCTTGAGTGTCGAGATCGCGCGGCTATTCTCGCCGAACATCGGCTGAATTATCGCCAAGTTCTCGTCGTCACTAGGTCTGTACACCGGATCTTTAGCACGGGTCCCAAGCATAATTGCGCGTTGCGCTTCACTTAGGGCCGAGTCCTTATTCCCCATCGCGGCGTAGGCTTGAGACAGGCTTGCCGCGATGAAGTCGGCCTCTGGTTGATCTCTGTAGAGCTGCTCCAGTATATTGCGCGCCTGTTCAGCTGTAACCTTTGCCCCGGCCGTATCGCCAGCGAGGCGCTGCAGGAAAGCAAGCTCCACTTGATCAGAGGCCTTGTCGTACGGGGAATCATAATGAAATTGAGCCAGTCGGGCTTGCAATAATCGAACGGCTTCGCTGTAATTTCGTTCAAGTTTCAACTGAATGGTCTTGATTTCGGAGGCAAACCTAGAAGAAGTCGCCTTTGTTCCGGATAGGTATCTGGCGGCTTCTTGCAGGTTACCCTCACCCTGATAAATGCTGGCTTTGCCCGCCATCGCATCCGGATCGTCTGGCTTAAGGTCCAATACTCGATCATAGAGCTTTAGCGCAGCTGGGAATTGTCGAAGCTCGGTGTAAGGCCATACTGCCCTCATGAGTAACAGCTCATTACGTGGATCCAGGGCTAGGGCTTGCTCGTAGTAGGTAATGCTTTGATCCCAGTTTCCCTCGCGTCGGGCAATTAAGCCGAGGGCCATTGGCACCTCGCTGCTACTTGGCAACATTTTGCTGACGCGCTCGAACGTGGTTTTCGCAGACGCGTAATCACGCAACACCCAGAATTGATAATAACCCAATGCAAGCAAAGTATCAGGCGAGTCCGGCACCAGCCTCTGCGCATTCTCCAAAGCACGTTTCGCAGCCTCGCCCCGAGCGGCGGGAGTAGGCTCGAGGCGGATAAAGTAGAGAAGTGCGTCGGCGCGAGAAAGCCGCGCCCAGGCAATCGCAAAATTAGGGTCAAGCTGCACGGCCCGCTCATAAAAACCGGGAACTTTCCAAATATCGCGTGCTTCAAAAGCCAGGCCGCGCAGATACGCCTCGTAAGCCTCCGGATTGTTTGTTGGTTGAACTACTAACGCCTGCTGCTCGCGACCGCTTAGCTTGGCTTGCAACGACTCCGCGATTCCCTTGGCAATCTCGCTCTCAACGCCAAAGATATCACTCAACTTTCGATCATACGTTTCGGCCCAGAGGTGGGAGTCTGTCTGCGCGTTAACCAACTGCACATTGACCCGCACCTGGTCGGCCGCTTTTTGGACGCTACCCTCAACAATGTTCGCCACTCCAAGCTGCTTGGCGATCTGGGAGAGATTGCGAGGTTTGTTCTGATAGTGCCGCGTGGAAGTGCGGGAAATTACTTTCAAGTCCGCGATGCTAGCTAGTCGGGTCAGGATCTCCTCTTGAATGCCTTCGGCGAAATAAGCGTTATCTGGGTCGGGACTGAGATTTTCAAACGGAAGCACTGCAATTCCGTTTGTTACTGGATGCCGGATCAATTCACTTCTCCAAATATTCCATCCAACGGCTGCAGCTAACGCCAGCAGTGAACCTGCCAGAAGTGCACTGGTTGGATTGCGTCGCACCCACTTTCTGCCACGCGCGAAGATTCCACTGTGTCGAGCTACGATTGGCTCGTGCTTTACCCAGTGCTCAAGGTCTTCGGCCAGCGCGAGAGCGGAATGGTAACGGCCCCTTGGATCTTTCTCCAAACACTTCAGACAAATCGTGGAAAGCTCACGATCTATCTTCGGATTTAATAGGCGCGGTTGCCGTGGCTCAGTGTCCAAGAGTAGCCGGATAGTTTCGTAGGTTGTTCCACCGGCAAAAGGCGGATGGCCAGTTAGCAGTTGGTAAAGCACCGCGCCAAGCCCATAAATATCCGTGGCGCTGCTGACGGCTGCGTTGTTTCCTACAGCTTGTTCCGGCGCCATGTAACTGGGTGTCCCCAACACGTCCATCGTGCGCGTCACCGTGCTTTCTGTCTCGACTAATCGGGCTAGCCCAAAATCGGTGAGAAGCGGCTCACCCTTTGCATCGAG
>JBKOYG010000102.1:0-7727 GCA_046725285.1 Verrucomicrobiota bacterium | reverse complement strand
CGACCGCGAATACGGACGGCTACATACTGGCGCGAGTATTACAGACTGAAACAGCGAGAATGGCGTGCTGCTCACCCGCGAGCCAAAACACATCGAAAAGAAAAACAACGCGGCAGATGAAGCGAGGACCGAACGCCGCATGATACAGCTGGCATGTGAGATTACCTTTGACAAAGATCGTGCGCCGTGAGCAAGATCATCAGCCCCCAGTAGTTCGCCCCGCTCATGAAAACACTGGCGCAGCGACGACGAAACGTTGTTGACTTGACGAAACGAGCCCGGGGCGTGCTAAAGGCTTCCATCAACTTGGTTCAGCAACGCTGGGCTAAACCAAACAGGGTTAAAAATTCGACGACCTCCATACACATTTACGAGATTCGCCCGCGCAGAGATAAGCATGGCTTTGATCTAATTTCCGATGCACTCCCATACAGCCCGTTATGGTATCGCGGCCCAAACGCAATCAGGGATGCAATGGGCTATGCAAAGTTTTTCAGCCGCTCACATGATACTGTCATTCGCGTTTGTGATGCCGCTGGCAACGTGATCGAAACACAGGAGCGCGATCGCAATTTCCGCGAGTTCTGAAGTCAGAACAACGGCAACCGTGGGACCATCCGCGTCCGATTGTATTATCGAGGGAGGGCGGATTTTCATCCCTCACAAAACAACAAACGAGCCACATGAAAACAAAAACGATTGGATTAACTTTGGCGCTTTGCTTTTTCGGCGCGGCAGTGTGTTTCGCCGACGACCCACAGATGGGCACTTGGAAGCTGAACGACTCCAAATCAAAGCTTACCCCTGGTACGACGAAGATTAACATGGTTGTCATTGAGGCGGCCGGTGACAACGTGAAAGTCACCGTGGACGGGATTGACAAGGACGGTAAGTCGACGCACAACGACTGGACGGGCAAGTTCGACGGGAAAGACTACCCCGTCACCGGCGACGCGACTTCAGACATGCGGTCGTACAAGAAAGTTGATGACCGCACATTGAAACTAGCCGTCAAGAAAGATGGAAAGGTCACGGCCAGCGGCCGGGTTGTTGTGTCGGCCGATGGCAAGTCCCGCACTGTCACGGTGAGCGGAACCGATGCAGAAGGCAAAAAGTTCACAAACAAGTCGGTGTACGACAAACAGTAATAGGTTGTCACTCCGCCAGGACTAAAATTAGGGTTTGGATGGTTTACCGCACGTAGCTGGGTTGAGTTCGGTGCCGTTGCGTTGCCGTTTTGACCAGGTTGGATCGTGATTAGGCTACGAGAAGTTTTACAGCCGTTCACATGATGCCGTGATTCGCGTTTTCGATGAAGCGGCAGCGTGATCGATCCTGTCGGCGTTATTTAGCGGCAGCAGTTATCAAAGGAACATCCGCTGCATTTCGGGCATGTGTCACCTGTTTCCGTTCTCGCACCAGCGATGTGAGCCGTTCTTTGATTGAGGCGGAAGCTTTCTCCGGGCGCAAACTAAGAGCGAATGTTTCATGTAATGCGTAACATTGTGTGATGAAATCTTCCCCCCTTTTGCCGGACTTTTTGCGCTCTCTCTCAAATTCCTCCAATTCTGCAGGCTCCAGTGCGCCAATGACATAAAGTCGCGATTGGTTTTGAAATTCCTCAAAGTTCATCTCTCAGCTCCGTCCGACCATCATGGATTTTTTAAGTCGCAATTCCAGCCGTGTCTCAAGCGCACCTAACGGTTTATTCGTTTTTGCGGCGATTTTCGCGCTGGCTCATACCACGAGTAATGCAAAATTTCCCTGTTGTTGGACCGCACACGACGACCGGCGCTGCCGATTGCGTTTTCGATAAAGGGGTAATGTGCTTGAGACGCATGAACAAGCTGGCGAGTTGAAAGAGTCTTGAGTTCCGCCGATTTAATCCGGGCGGAGGATAAAAAAATGATCTAGAAGGAACTGTTGCAACTCCTGATCATCTCTGATCGACGAACGATCCTCCTCACGCAGCACTGGCGACTGACGAGATTGATCATCGTGTTGTCGCTCACTGGGTTTCTAATGATGGGCGATGTCGCCGACGCTGGCTCGTTCATGGACTTTTTAAAGGCGATCGGGAATTCGATTGCTCATCCGCAAAAGAAATCGCAATCGCGCACTAAAAGCACCAAGCAACCGCCGAGTAAACACACAGCTTCGCCAAGCCCAACTCTGAGCCCAAGCCGCGGACCGATCGACGAACATAACGTGCGCACAGCAGTGGCCGCTCCAGAAGTAAAAGGCGGAAAAGCCGATGTTCCGTACGCCATTCCCGTTCCAGGAAAACAGGGTTTCGTTACCAGCCCGTTCGCACCCGAGTCAGGTTACATCGATGTTCACCAATTTCCGACCGGAACCTATGTCAAAGATCCGTTCACCGGAAAAGTTTTTCGAACGCCCTGATTGGTAAAAGGTCGGCACATGAGGACCTGTGGGTGTTAATCAATCACGATACGAATGAAACCGCGGGTGATTTGAGCGGATCAGCGAGTTTCAGCGTGTGGATAGTTCGGGGAAGTCTTCCTCGCGAAATTCGTTCGAACTGCGTCGGCCTTTTTTGGCTCGCTTTTCTTCTTCCTGCCGCAGTTCGACACGACGGATCTTGCCGGAGATCGTCTTTGGCAGGTCAGAGAATTCGATGCGACGCACGCGTTGGAACGGCGCCACGGTCTGGCCCAGGTGCTGAAAGATCGAGAGTGCTGTCGTGCGATCTGGCACACTGTTGGCAGTCAGTGTCACATAGGCTTTCGGCACGGCGAGGCGCAGCGGATCGGGAGTTGGAACGACAGCAGCCTCGGCTACTGCGGGATGCTCAATCAGTACGCTTTCCAGTTCGAAGGGACTGATACGGTAGTCGGAGGCTTTGAACACATCATCCGCGCGTCCGACGTAGGTGAAATAGCCCTCTGCATCGCAGGTCGCCACGTCACCTGTTCGATACGCTATTCGCCCTAACGGACCGAGTGAGCCATCATCATTCTGATAGCCACGCATCAAACCGACTGGCGCGGGATTGAGTGCGATACACACTTCGCCTTCCTCGATCTCCTTCTCGTCGGCATCGAGCAGACGAATGCGATAGCCAGGCGCCTCTTGCCCGATGCAACCGGGCTTCACCTTTTGACCGGGGAAACAGGCAATCTGCACCGTCGTCTCGGTCTGGCCGTATGCCTCTCGCACCGTAAGGTTCCAGACCTTCTGCACATGCTCGATGATTTCGGGATTCAGCGGTTTCCCAGCGGAGCAGACTTCGCGAAGGGCTGTTTTGTACGACTCCATGTCCTGTTGCACGAACATCCGCCACACAGTGGGCGGCGCGCAGAGCGGCGTCGTCACCTTATTCGCAGCAATTGCCCGCAGCATATCACATGCATTGAAGCGCGGCTGGTTGGCGATGAATACCGTCGCGCCAGCATTCCACGGTGCAAAAAAACAGCTATACGCATGCTTCGCCCACCCCGGCGACGAGATGTTGAGATGCATGTCGCCAGGCTGCAGACCAAGCCAGTACATTGTGATTAGATGCCCGACCGGATAGCTCTGATGACTATGCTCCACCAGTTTGGGACGCGAAGTGGTGTAGACGTAAAATAGAGCAGCATTGGATCAGTTGCGTTCGTGGGAGCGTCTGGTGCGAAGCTTGATGACGCATGCAATAGAGAGGTGTAACTGGTCCAGCCTGACGGCGTTTCTCCCAGAGCAATGCGCTTTACCGTCGGATCGAGGCCATCGAATTTCGCTGCCTCGGCGCCATCGGCAATGAGATAGCGCACACGGCCACGCTCGAAGCGATCCTTCAGATCATCTCGAGTCAACAGTGTAGTGGCGGGAATGACGACAGCGCCGAGTTTCATTGCCGCCAGCATCGTCTCCCACAGCGGCACGACGTTGCCGACCATTAACAAGATGCGTTCGCCACGCTTCACACCGAGTGCGTGTAAACCGTTAGCGATGCGATTGGAGCGTTCGGAGAGTTCGGCGAACGTAACGGTGGCTGTGCCATCCCCGACGATTTTCAGAGCAGGCTGGCTTGCACTTGCGCCGCGTGCCAGTTCAGCGTCAAACCAATCGAGCGCATAGTTAAAATATGTGAGCTGGGGCCAGCGGAATTCCGTATGTGCGGTCTTGTAGTCGGTCCGATGCGCGAACAGAAAGTCACGCGCAGCCTTAAACGCCTCGGCCCCCATCGCAACGTCTCCTTTTCAGAAGATTCACCGCAAAGACATGAAGAACACAAAGATAGGCCTTATGCGCTACGCGCAAAGTAGAACGCGTGCGATGCTCAGAGCATTAACCGGATTTCTCTGTCTGGGGTAATCGCCCACGCGCGGATCGGCAACAATAAGCAAACTCATCAGCTCATCACTGCGCAATCTTTCTAGAATTTCGAGGCCCCCCGGTTATACACCGCTGGTCAATAAAGGATCGACCTAGGCCTCTGCCGGGCCCACGCGCGTATCTTTCTCCAGCCATAGTCAGTCCGATTGTAGCTCTCATTTCACGCATAGGACTGATCATAGCAGCTCTGGACATTCTAGTGCTCTAAACCTCTAAGGAAATGTTTTCCTAGCTCTAGAATTTCGGGACCCTACTCGTATACCCCCGCTGGGTAATACAGAATCGAACTACGCCTTTGCGCCCACGCGCGTATCATCAACCGCCACCGACAACGAGAGGCACAGCAATTACGTCAACAACAACACTAGGCGCCTACTCGAGCCGACGCGTGTATCATCAACCGCCACCGACAACTAGGCTCTAGGTCTCTAAGGAATGCGTTCGAGACTGAGCGCCGCTCTCGTGTAAGCGAACATTGGTAGGTTATTCAAAAATGCTCGATGACATCATGGCCGGATCATTTACCGTCCGGCAATCAAAAACGATTCTAGGCGCGTGCGAGAAAACTTTCACCGCCTCGCAACTGCTCCCATGAGGCGCTCCCATTCGTCGAGGCTGCCGCGAAAGCCAAGCTCGTACGCAGTATTGAAACTCAACCGGGCGATCATCTCGCGACGTTTTCCGCTTTTCGTATCCTTGACGTTCCGATAGTGACGGCGCGAGACAAAGATGTGCGACGCAAGCGGGTCATGGTCGGCCTTCATTGCCGCAAGCTCGGACTCAACATCACGTACCGCGGTCGTGAGCCGCTCCAGTGCATCCTGAAGGCGTGCCGCACGCATGAGTGTTCAAGTGAACATATCGCCTGCAGGGACGTCAAGCATGCTCCTAATTACGTCTTTCATTGCGTCTGAATCTCCGCCGCGGCAGCGCTAATCGCCGATTCAAGTTCAAGAAACGCCGTCAGCTTTTCATCGGCGCGCATGACGAAGCGTTGGCGCAAACACGGTCGACTTCAAAGAGTGGGTGCTTCCCGTCGAGCTCGTCATCGATGGCAATGTGTGTCATGGCCGTGGTTGCGGCGGCGCCGTGCCAACGCTTCTCGCCCGGGCCGGCTATGCAACCCTGCTCATGCGGCTTGGCGGCGTTCTGTGATTTGATGTTGTGAAGGTTTTGAGCTTAACGTCATTGCGTGTGCATCGGGATAAAAAAACCAGCCGATCATCTTCTCGATTGGCACAAGTCTTTGCACGCTTGGCTCCCCGGAAGACCATTCAAACAGTTGCACCAAATACCAGCCGGGGTGCGGCTCTCCGATCACCACGCCCTGCCATTCAATTTTGTTGGTCTCGTTTGCGCTGTGGAAGTATTTTCCCACTAGCTTTTCTGGTTCCCTGGACATTTCAGTTTTCATCGCCGTAAAATTTCAACCCCGGCAATTCTAAATGGTGGCGGACGCTTTGTATCGTATTTACCTCAAATTCATGTCGGATCTTATCCGACAGTTGGTACGCTGATAGACGAAACAGACTGCGACGCCTTCCTTCGTCTCGGTGCGGATTTCCTCAGTACTCCCCGGGGCGTCGTTCGCGACCAGCGGTCAAAAATGGCGCAGAGACCCGCCTTATAGAATCTCAGACGGAATCCGTATTTGTTCGCAACTTGTCCGATGACTCTTTCTGACAAGCCTACACGCGCGCGAAGTAGCGGAAAAAAAGGATTGTTTCTTCGGGTCTTGATTCGCAAACCCGACCCACTCTCGCCAGACTGGAAATGCGACGCCGCAGCCGGCGTCATGTCTTTCGCACAAGCCTACGCGTGCACGAGAGCAGGGAGCAGAGAGCAAGGAGCAGAGTAGGGACACAGTGGATCGTAGTCCATTGCTCTGCCCAGTGAATCCCGCGCGCGTGTATCGCTATTGCACGCGAGCGGGCGTTAATTGCTAGGCTGCTCCCGCTGTCCCATGTTAATGCGTGCCCGGCTTCTTCAATAGTCGGATGGGAATGCTCTGGCTGCGGGTTCGGTACCGACCCAAATTGTCGGTTACTGTACCCGGTACATTTGGACGAAAGGGAAGGCGTAAAGCATCAGAGATAGCGGCAGCAGTCAGAACCGCAGTCATTACACAAGCTAAGAGCGTCGGGTGGCAGGCCCCGCCAAGGGCAAAGCTTTCCGTGGCGTTGATTTTTTGGGGTGACGACCGCTCTGCCCCTGCCATTCACAATCTCGTCAAATTTTATCTAGATGTGTTGAACGGCGTCGCATTTGTTGATGATCGGCAGATCAGCCACTTGACCGCCGGATTTGCCCGCGGCATTCTCTGCTCTCCATGCCCGAATGGCGCAACAAAGTCGGAAGTGTCCATAACCGTTGAGCGACTGGTAGATTACAATCGTCGCTTTGATCTCTGTTTCGAGAGTGGCTTCGAAGAGGATGCCGAGCGAGAACCCGATTCGGACGAGATGGTGTATTCGCCACTGGATAAATCTGTGCTCGCCACTTTTCCGGAGGAAACACGTCGCCTGATAAAGAAACTAGAACGCGATAAGGTTCAAAACCGTTTGCTTTCGCATAGCAAATTAGGGCGTTATGACCGGCCAGGTGTCCACCGATACGAGCGTAACTTAGTGCCGACATATGAGGAGCTTCGGAAGCTCCATCCTCTGGTCATCGAGTTGGGGAACTTGCCGCAGCGGCCCGGGGACTCCGCTCCGTACAAAGCGGAAATTCTCAGCCGAATCCACCAGTTCAAAAAGAGCAATAAACTTCTCGAGCGGATTGGCGTTCCGCTCGACCTCGATGTTCGGGTCGGCTCTGACACTTTGGCCGCTCAGAAGGATTTGGATAATATCATGTGCGACATCATGCCGATCGTTGCGCAAGAGCTTTTCGAACCGGGGTCCTTTCTTAAAGAGTATCGAATTTATGTGTCCGATGTGATGGACGAGTCAGGCACGGCGAACAACCTAGAACTAACACTCTTGCCAATGGGGTGCGATTCGCAACTTACACCGGATGATAGACGAAGCCGAAGATTGGGTGGCAGATAGAATCTGACCGGTGCTGCTGTGATGCACGCTTATGAAGTGCGGCTGGCAACGTGATCCAGACGCACGAGCACGAGGGCGATTTCAAAGAGTCGCTTTTCCGGGGTCAAAATTGATTGGATTGGTGCGCAACCCCGCACCGTTGGCGGGTGTTTAATTGGTTAGAGGGAGACGCGCATTTTCAAAGCGTCGAGGAAATCCTTAGCAGGAGCTTCCATCCCTAGCAAAACAACAAACAAGAAGGGAAAATTATATGAAAAAACTTCTCTTAATTGCATTGGTGGCAAGTGGATTGGCTTTCGTCCCCGTGCAGCGTTCTGACGCTCAGGTTTCGGTCGGAAT
>JBKOYG010000025.1:0-20647 GCA_046725285.1 Verrucomicrobiota bacterium | reverse complement strand
GCAGGCCAAATCAGCATCGCTGAGCCGCTCGCCGAGATAGCCGTTGGTGTCGAGCGCAGTGTGAACGCCCATCTTTTTCGCCGCCGCGAACACCATGAGCACGAAACGATGCTGCAACAGCGGCTCGCCGCCGCTGATCGTCAGGCCACCTTTCATCGTGCGCAGCGCGTGGCGGTACTGCGAAATCACTTCGACAGCGCGCGACAGCGTCACGGGCATCCCGTTGGTCATTTTCCAAGTGTCGGGATTGTGACAATAAACGCATTGAAATTGGCAGCCTGCCAGCCACGCCACAAGGCGCACGCCTGGTCCGTCGACGGCGGAACCAGTGACGAATGAGTGAACAAAACCAAGTTCCCCGCTCTTGAGGGCGGCGCGAATGTCCGCCTCGCTGACCTTCTCGCCTAACGATACGCGCAAATCGTACTGACTCCCGAAGAGCGGAACTTCGGGATTGGATACTGCAGCGCTCACGGTATTCAGGTCGCGCCGTGAAAAGTGCGATTGATCACATCCATTTGCTGTTCGCGAGTCAGTCGCACGAAGTTCACAGCGTAACCGGAAACGCGAATGGTGAGTGATGGATATTTTTCGGGATGCTCCACCGCATCAAGCAGCATTGCGCGATTGAGCACATTCACGTTCATGTGATACCCAGTCGCGCCGAAGAATGCGTCCAGTACACCGACGAGATTGTTGACCTGTTCTTCCGACGTGCGGCCCAAACCCTCCGGCACCATGGTAGTCGTTAGGGAAATTCCGTCCGCAGCGTCCCGATATGGGATCTTTGAGACTGACGCGGCAGATGCCATGATGCCGTGTGAGTCCCGGCCATGCATCGGATTGGCTCCAGGGCCAAACGGTTCGCCTTTGCGGCGTCCATCTGGCGTGTTCCCAGTGCCTTTGCCGTAAACGACGTTTGACGTGATGGTCAAAACTGATTGGGTGTGGATCGCGTTGCGATATGTCGGATGCTTTCGCAACTTGCTCATGAACATGGACACAACTGTCGCGGCAAGTTGATCCACACGATTGTCGTTGTTGCCGAATTTCGGGAAATCACCCTCAGTTTGATAATCGACAACGAGTCCGGATTCGTCCCGAATCACTTTCACGCGGGCATAACGAATGGCAGACAAGCTGTCTGCGACGACCGACAGGCCGGCGATGCCAAACGCCATCGTTCGCACTGGTGCGTAATCATGCAGCGCCATCTCGATACGTTCATAGGAATATTTGTCGTGCATGTAATGGATGACGTTCATCGCATTCACGTACACGACTGCCAGCCAGTCCATCATTCGTTCGAACTTGCCGGCAACATCATCGAAATCTAAATAGTCGTCCTTAACGGGATCGACCTTGGGTCCAACCTGTTTCCCGCTGAGCTCGTCGCGCCCACCGTTTATGGCATAAAGCAGACACTTGGCGAGGTTCGCGCGCGCCCCGAAGAACTGCATTTGCTTCCCCATAAGCATGGGTGAAACGCAGCAGGCGATCGCGCCATCGTCGCCCCACGCGCCGCGCATAAGCGAGTCGCTCTGGAATTGCAATGCGCTCGTATCGATGGCGACTTTCGCAGCGAACTTGCGAAAATTGTCCGGCAGCCGCGGCGAATACCAGATGGTAAGATTCGGTTCCGGCGCAGGTCCAAGGTTGTACAAGGTGTGTAAAAAACGGAAACTGCTTTTCGTAACCAGCGGACGCCCATCATCGCCCATTCCCGCGATGGACTCCGTCACCCAGGTTGGATCACCAGCGAAAAGTTCGTCGTATTCTGGAGTCCGCAGGAAACGAACGATGCGGAGTTTAATAACAAAGTCGTCGATGATTTCCTGTGCCTGCCATTCAGTAAGCGTGCCTTCCTTGAGATCACGCTCGAAGTAGATGTCGAGAAATGTCGAGACCCGGCCTAACGACATGGCCGCGCCGTTCTGTTCTTTTACGGCGGCGAGATAAGCAAAGTAGAGCCATTGCACAGCTTCCCTTGCGTTGCGGGCGGGACCCGAGATGTCGAAGCCATAATTCTTCGCCATCTCCTGCAATTCTTTTAGCGCGCGGATCTGCTCGCTCAATTCCTCTCGGTCGCGGATGATGCTCTCCGTTGACATCTCAGCATCGAGAGCGGCTTTTTCGCGCTCCTTTTCCTTGATCAATCGCGCGATGCCATAAAGCGGCACACGCCGATAATCTCCGATGATGCGTCCCCGCCCGTAAGCGTCGGGCAGACCGGTGAGAATATGGGAACTGCGACAAGCCCGAATGTCCGCGGTGTACGCATCGAACACTCCATCGTTATGCGTTTTGCGGTACTTGGTGAACGTGTCTACCACTGACTGGGGCGCCTCATAACCGTAGGTCTTAAGAGAAGTCAGCACCATTCGCCAGCCGCCATTGGGCATGATCGCGCGCTTTAGCGGCGCATCCGTCTGAAGCCCCACGATAACTTCATTGTCCTTGTCGATGTAACCCGGCGCGTGCGCGGTGATCGAGCTCGGGATCAGCGAAACGTCGAGCACGCTCTTCTTGCGTTCCTCGACGAACAAGTCTTCCAGTTTTTTCCAGATGCGCTTCGTGCGTTCGGTTGCAGGTGCAAGGAAAGAACCGTCACCATCGTAAGGCGTGTAGTTCTGTTGAAGGAACCAGCGCACATTAATGTCACGCTGCCACAAGCCTGGCTTGAATCCGCGCCAGGCTTCCATTGTGTCGGGCTCCCTTGTTGCGGCCTTTTTCTCGCCCGCTGTTTTGGAGGGTTTTGTTAGGGCCTGTGTTTCCATTTCGTTCGCGCAGACGCGTCCTCCGTGAATTTGCTCAGCAAAGAGTGAGGTTCTGAGCCAAGCCGGCTTCGCTCGTCTCCTTGTACTTCGCGTTCATGTCCCTGCCGGTATCGGCCAGAGTCTTGATCGTCGTGTCGAGATCAACGCGGTGCCGCCATCCGATCTCGTTAGTCGCAATCATGAAAGCGGTCCAGGCCTTGACTGCACCGAAGGCGCAGCGCTCGATGCAGGGAATCTGCACGTAGCCAGCCACTGGGTCGCAGGTCATTCCGAGGTGATGCTCGAGGGCCGATTCGGCAGCGTTCTCGAGAGTCTGCGGATTGCTCCCCATGACTTGCGCAACAAGCGCAGCGGCCATCGCCGACGCGACGCCAATCTCCGATTGGCAGCCGCCCTCAGCTGCGGCGAGTGTGGCGTTGTGCTTGCATAAATAACCGACCGCCAAACCGGCTAGCAGACCCTCGCGAATCTTATCCATCGGCACCTGCCGTTTGCTATTCACCAGGGCATATACGACGGCGGGCATCACGCCGGCCGAACCGCCTGTCGGCGCGGTGATGACCAAGTGGCCACGTGCGTTCTCTTCCGACGCGGCGAGTGCGCAAGCCGCGACCAAAGCGATCGCGCGATCGCTTTCGTATTTTTCGTCTTGAGCACGGTCCCAAACAGTTGCCGCTTTGGAATGCAGTTTGATTGGCCCCGGCAGAACGCCTTCCTTCACGGACAATCCCGACTTCACCGTCGCAAGCATAGCGTTCGCGATTTTGTCGAGGAACGCGTTGACTTGTTCCTCGGTTTTCCCGGAAACGGCCACCTCGTTCGCCATGATTACTTGGGCGACAGAGAGGTTGTTCTTCTCCGCGTGCTGACGCAGTTCCTTCATAGTCGAGTAGGGATACTTTGGCTGTCCCTTCTTGGGCGGCTGATAACCCTTCCATTCGATGAAACCGCCGCCAACCGAGTAATACTCCTGCTCGTAGATGGGCTTGTCTCCGCCCATCAGTTTACACGTCATCGTGTTTGGGTGTGGAAAGTCACCTTTGGTTGCGTCGTAGATAATGTCGGCAAGCGAGAGGTTGAACGTCTTATCTCCAAGCTTAACCGGATACGATTGGTCCGGCTTTTCTTTCATCGCATCGAGAAACAATGGATCAACCGTGGCCGGTTCTTTGCCTAACAACCCTGCGAGAGCAGCGCGTTCGGTGCCGTGCCCCTTTCCTGTGGCGCTCAGGCTGCCGAACAAATGGACTTTGAGACCGGTGGCTTGCTTCAATTGATCAGCTGGCAACTTCGTGCAGCGCTGATAGAAATCGTAGGTGATGCGCATCGGTCCGATCGTATGCGAACTCGAAGGGCCGGGACCCACTTTGTAGAATTCATCGGCCACAGTCATTACCGGACCTTTGGATTGCTTGACGACGTTCAAGTCGGGAGACAGCGGAGTTAAATCAGGCTTAGCATTCGGTCTAGCCCCGGCTTCCTTTGCCGCCTGGTTGGCGCGGGCTTCGGGCGTCCAAACCGTTCCGGTCATCGCGGCGGCCGCGCCGATCACGGCGTTGCGTATGAGGAATGTCCGGCGATCGATATTTGCTGGGAGATTTAGTTCCGCAGAAAATTCCGGGAACACATTGTCATTATTGTCTGAGGATTTTTGGCTCATAGTGGTGGTTGTTGGTTAAAGTTTTTCTGCGCGTCTCGGTTGAATTAATGTTCAGATTAAAGTTTTTAGCTGCTCTGATACCCCTCGCTTTGAATTGCGTCGATGTAACCCTGCGCGCCGGTCTTAACATTGGCAGCGTTCCCTTCATCGGTATCGATGTGCATTGCGAGTTTGAAGCTCGGATCCACTCGCACTAGCACGTCGCCAAAAACAAGTTTGCGGTCTCCCTCGATACGGACCCGCACAAAGGATTTATCACGAACCCCGTAACGTAGCGCGTCTTCAGGACTCATATGAACGTGCCGCAGCGCGCAAATAACTCCGCGGTCGATCTGTACGCTGCCGGTTGGACTTTCGAGCGTGCAGCCAGGCGTCTCTGCTATGTCGCCGCTTTCCCGGATGGGAGGATGAATCCCAAGCTTGAATTGCTCGGTCATCGCGATCTCGACCTGCGTGTATTTGCGTGCAGGGCCGAGGATTCGAACGCGCTCAACGCGACCTTTCGGTCCAACGATCGTGAGTTGTTCCTTGCAGGCATACTGACCAGGTTGCGAAAGATCGGCGTGTTTGGTGAGTTGATGTCCCTTGCCGAACAGTGCCTCGACGTGCTCCTGCGTAAGATGAATGTGGTGTGCGGAAATCTCGACGAGGAAAGGTTGCTGCTTCTGCGCCTCCAACACGCGCGTGACATAAGAGCGGCTTAGCGCACGCAAAGCTTCGCGCGCCATCATGCGTTCCTCGTCGGTCGGCACAACGAGCACCGTCACTTTCGAATCGTCACTCGAAATCTGGCTTATTTCGTCCCCGCGCGCTTCGCGATTGCGCTTGTCATCGAGCGTAATCCCCATGCACTCCAGACCCTGCAACGCCAGCGCCCGAATGACTGCGCTTCCCTGACCCACGCCACCGGTGAAAATCACGGTGTCGAGTCCACCCATCGAGGCGACATAAGCGCCGATGTATTTCCGAACACGATAGCAATACGCCTTGAGCGCGAGGAGAGCACGCTGCTGGCCTTCATCGGCGGCCTTGAGAATTTCGCGCATGTCGCTGGAAATTCCGGACAAGCCAAGCAAACCGCTTTTCTTGTTCAACAATTCTTCGCTCTGCGAAGCGGTGAGTTTCTCCTCGCGTTCGAGGAATGCGAGCACACCGGGATCCAAGTCGCCACAGCGCGTGCCCATAATCAGCCCTTCCACTGGCGTGAAGCCCATCGTGGTATCGACCGAGCGGCCGTGGTCTACGGCACAGAGCGATGAACCATTACCAAGATGGCAACTCACCAATCGCAATTCGTTGGGCCGCCGCTTCAAGAACTCTGCAGCACGCAGTGCAACGTAGTTGTGTGACGTGCCGTGAAAGCCGTAACGGCGCACCGCTTTCTTTTCGTAAAACTCGTACGGTAGTCCGTAGAGAAATGCATACGCCGGCAGCGTGTGATGAAATGCAGTATCGAATACTGCTACGTGAGGAACGGCAGGAAAAAGTCGCCGCATCTCGCGAATGCCGGCGATGATCACCGGATTATGCAAGGGCGCGAGCGGATTGATTTTTTCCATCTCTCCGAGCAGTTCGTCATTGATCAGTGTCGCTTCGGTGAATTTCTCGCCGCCATGAACAACGCGATGCGCCACGACACTGACTTCAGCCGCGCTATTGATGACTCCAGTTTCCTTCGAAGTGAGTTCCGCCACCATCGCCTTGAAAGCCGCTGCGTGATCGCCTTTTCCGAGTTCCCGCTTCACTTCGCCCTTCGGTCCACGATGCTTCAGTCGGGTCCCATCGAGGCCGATGCGTTCAACAAGACCTTTGGCGTGACGCGATTCATCCGCCGTATCGTAAAATGAATATTTGAGCGAAGAAGAACCGACGTTGATGACAAGTATTTTCTCGGGCCTCTCGCCCTTAAGCATGAGCCCGTACGGGTCGTTGCCCTGCTGAAGCGCGGCCTTCGTTTTCGCGGGATCGGCCGCGAGCATTCTGGTCCGGTCCGCGATCGTCCGCGAAATGTGTCGCACCGCTCCCGGCTCCGCGACGATGATTGACTGAAAGAGCGAGACCGGAATGAGCAAAATTTCGCAATGCGATTCGGCAATGAAGTCCGCAAGCAATGGATTGCCTGTCATCAACGCTGCTTCGGCGAACGTGTCGCCGGCCTTCAACTGCCCGAGCCGTTGCCGCGCGCCGTCTATCATTGCTGAGGCGGCTACCGTTCCGCTCAATACTACTCCGAGGTGAGTTGCTTCTGAGCCCTGATGGGCGATTGCTTCATTGCTCTCAAACGATCGGACAACCGAGGCATCTACTAACTCCTTGATGCGCTCGGCGCTGAAATCTTTGAACAATCCTACGCGTCCTTTGATGAAACCCTCTGCGTCCACAATCAGTCTCCCTTGGAACCTTTCTAATCTGTCATGATTGGCGCAGCCAGCATATTCACGCCCAGCTAGCGACTTTCGTCCACTGATTTATCCGGCGCACCATCAGAAAATCTAGTCCGGTCCAAATCGGACAAACTCCAAGGCCCCATTTTTGCCTCGATGCCGTTTAGTCGAATATTGAGTAGACCGCACCGAGCTGAATCCGGAACGCATCCCCATCAGCGCCGCTCTTTTCCTCTTTGTGGCCGTACAGTCCCTCCAAGCCAAGGCTGAGGCGTTTTCTCGCCTGCCATACGAGGTTCAAGCTCGCGTAGTGCGTCACATGATAAGCGTCAGGTCCTTGTGAGAACTGGTTATCCAAATGCATGTATCCATAGCTAGCCGTCGAACGCAGGTAGTCGGTCCATTTGTGTGTGTAGCCGATCATCGCCCCGAAAGCAGGGATCGCACTCAGATTTCCTGAACTGTCGAAGGCAGCATCGTTGTTGAAAAAATCGTCGTTGAAGTAGCGGAAAAGGCCTTCGCCGTACGTCAATTGTGTCTGCACCGAATCGCGGTCGAACACGTTCAACGAACTCGACAAGTTCACGCCCCAGCCAAAGGTGCTTTGATTACCGACGATCGGGCCTTTGACGCCGATATCGCGGAAGATTGCTCCGAGTTGGGCGTGACCATACTTTGAATTTTCCCATCGAATGTTCAGGCCGCCATCGGGAGCATGATTGACCTGTTGGGCATCTGGATCAATCGATGTATCGACTTCCGAGCTTGGTTTCTCCAAGCCGAAATTCAGTTGCCAGTTCTTGGCTACCTGCCATTGGTAACGGACTAGCGGACGTCGCGCAAAAACTGCGGAGTTGGGTCCTTCGTAGTCTACTGTGTCTGGCCACGCATCGGGATCTTCGAAAACGCTGAAAGTCTGTCCAAGTACGACATTGTAAATCTGTCCGTAAAGCTGGCGGACTCGAAAAGGAAGTTCGCCTCCGCCGCCACCGAAGAAATCATTTTGGTAATAGAACCGCGGGCTTCCCGGAAGCTCAGGCGCACGAACGTCGATGCTTAGTTACGATCCTTTAGCGTTCACGTTGAACTGATTGCCACCGCCCTTGAAGAAGTCGCCCTCAACTGGGATCTGCGTCGTGACGAAACGATCCGGGTTTCCGGTATTTTGCGGATCATCCGTAAAGTCGACCCGCGGCTTTGCATTAAATTTAATTAGGATTGGGGTGTTTGGAATGGGAACGAAGCCCCGGTACTTCGGATCAAGAGTTAAGTCGTTAGGCCGAGGAGCCGCTTCCTGCTGATCGTCCATCGCCGGACGATCCTTTATTTCGCTGGCACGTCCTTCGATTGTCAC
This sequence comes from Verrucomicrobiota bacterium, assembly GCA_046725285.1. Taxonomy (GTDB): domain Bacteria; phylum Verrucomicrobiota; class Verrucomicrobiia; order Chthoniobacterales; family UBA10450; genus Udaeobacter. Next base: position 12,472 of record JBKOYG010000025.1, on the reverse strand, counting down.
AGCAGTCGGGGCGATAGTGACCACCTGATTACTGCTAACATTCTCTGAAGTAGGAGCGGCCGCCGGTTTTGCGACCGGGGCGGGCGGTGCCGCAGCTCTGGAAGCGGCCGCTTGTTGCTTCTGCTTGTGATTTTCCTGTTCCAGTTCCGCGATTCTCTTCTGCATTTGCTCCATGCTCTTCTGCATGGATTCGATTGTAGCCTTAAGTTCGTCGAGCTCGGAGGCGCGTGCCGGAGCTGTTAGGCAAACGGCAACGACCATCGTAACAGCAATGACCAATCCTTTAAATTTTTTGCCCATGAAGAACGTTTAATTGTCTAAGGTTTATTCCGTCGAGCTAAAAGAAATTCTCAGATCGCCTCCGAAAACCGTTGCAGTCATTCGATAACCCATGTCACACCCCGTGATTAACACGGGCAAGGCGACAAAGTCGCACGCAAAAGCCGGTCAAATGTGGACTTTAGTCCTATTTGGCGTAAACCGATCGCTACTTCTGATTGAAGAAGGGCGATTGCGGCGCATTTTCCGGTCATTATTCAAACAGGACTTAATTTATGAAAATAACTACATTTCTCGCCTCAATTTTAGCCGTGCTGACCCCAGTTTCTCATGCTGAAACCACCGCAGAAAATTCAGCTGAGAAAACTGCCATAATGGCTATCGACCGTGCTTTCGAAGCGGCCTATGCAAAAGCTGATGCAAAAGCAGTCGCTGACTTTTTCGCTGAGGACGCACAGTACACTTCCGACAATGGTCGCACTTTCGACGGGCGGAAGGCCATAGAGGATAGTGTCCGCGCGGCTTTTGCGAAAAACAACGGCGCAAAGTTGGCTATCGTGGCGGATTCTGTTCGTCTCCTGGCGCCAGACGTTCTATTGGAAAGAGGTTCAACCACTGTCACAGCCAAAGATGGTGAAACCAATGGGGCGCTTTATATCGCTGTTTACGTCAAGAAGGATGGCAAATGGAAAATCAGCCAGCTGGTTGAAACTCCGCAACCCGATGCGAAGGCGCATGACCAGTTGTCGGAGCTCGGATGGCTCGTTGGCGATTGGGAGGATGCAGACAAGGGCGACAATCTGACTGTGCGCAGTCAATACAGCTGGGCGCGCGGTGGCAATTTTCTTACTCGCAATGTGACTGTGAAGCGCGGCGCGGAGACAACACTTGAGGGATGGCAAATCATTGGCTGGGATCCGATCGAGGGCTGCATTCGCTCCTGGACGTTTGATGATGAGGGCGGGTTCTCTGACGGACGCTGGACACGCGAGGGCGATCGTTGGCTTCAGCGCGAAACAGGTGTTACTCCGGAGGGCAATCGGACCGCCGCAGACAATACTTTTTCCAAGCTCAGCAATGACCGCTTCACCTGGGAATCGAACAACCGTACCCTCGATGGTTTACCGCAACCGGGCACTGGCCGAATTGAGATTAATCGCGTGAAAGGGCGTTGATGCTATGCGTTTACGGCTTCTTCTTGTCCTGAGCGCGGGACTCATCGCACTGTTGATTCTCGATTGTGTGTCTTTGTTTGCCCGCGGACGTGGTGGCGGAGGACGTGGAGGTGGGGGGTTCTCGAGAGGTGGTGGAAGCTTTTCTCGGGGTGGAGGTAGTTTTTCGCGAGGAGGTAGCAATTTCTCTGGAGGCGAGAGAAGTTTTTCCGGAGGTGCCGGTAGTTTCTCTGGCAATAGCAGTTTCTCTGGGAGCGCCAGTTTTTCTCGTGGCGGCAGCGGGAGTTTCTCCGGAGGCGGAACTAGTTTTTCCAGTGGTGGAAGCGGGAGCTTTTCCGGGAACGGCGGCAGTACTTTTCCACGCGGACGCGGCGGCAGTTCCTCTCGATCGTATGGTGTTCCGGACAATTCTCCATTGTTCTCCGATCTCGGAGGTTCGCGGCCGAGTAGCGGCCGAGTGCCATCCAGTCCAGTCCGAGGTCAATCCGGCGAGAGTCGTCCATCGATGGGAGGAAGCGCTGCACAATTACCGTCCGGAAATCGAATACGTGGCGACATCGGAAATCGAGCCACGCAAATTCCCGCTCGCAATGAAGGCGGTATAGGAACACGTCCAGGTAATCTTCCATCCCAACGCCCGAGTAGGAGCGATGCCGGCAATTTTCTCGGCGTCGCGAGCGGGATCGGGGCCGGCGTTGCGCTCGGCGGGGCAGCCGCAAATCACACTAGTCAACTCCCCGCGAATCGTTTTGGCGGCGGTGAACGGCACGCTCCTCCTAACAAACGCCCAAATTGGAGCACGCGTTCGCTAAATCGCGACTACAAATGGCGCGAGCGGGTTTATCAGAGGAACGATGCTTGGAACGAGCGAGCCAACCAACGCCAAGCGGGGCGCGAAGATTTCCAGAAGAATCGGGACGAACGCTGGGACAACCTCCAGAGCAGGCGCGAAGACCGCCAGAACTTCCGCGACCAGAGCCGCGAAGATTGGCAGCAATATCGCAAAGATCTCTGGGACTACCGCGCTGATCGGGCTGAGGAAATTTGGGACAACGCGCGGGATTTCTACGATGATGTCTTCGACGACGCTTGGTGGGGCTATTGGGGCTGGGGAACTTGGTGGCCCGGCTACTATCCTTCTGACCCGTGGTGGTGGTGGAGCACCGCAACTTGGAATTCACTAGCGAACTTTGTCTCTGTGCCAACGGACCCAACGTACGTCGATTATGGGGTGAATGTAGTCTATGAGGGTGACACTGTATATGTCGACAATCAGCCGTTCGCCGCTGAACAATATGACAAACCAATACTAGAAACCGCCGCGAACGTTAAACAACCGCCGCCGCCGCTCCCGCCATCCGATCCAAATCAACCAACGGAATGGATGCCGTTGGGTGTCTTTGCCCTCGCACAGGAGGATAGAGGCGATCCGGTCATGTTCTTTCAGCTCTCAATCAACCAGCAAGGCAATATCAGCGGAGCGTTTCAAAGCACGATAACCAACGATACTCGTCCCGTTGCCGGGCAGGTAGAAAAGGCCAGCCAACGCGCGGCCTGGCGCATCGGCGATAACACCGAAACGCTTTTCGAGACGACGCTGGGCAATCTCACCCAGGACGTGTCCCCGATTGCGGTCCATTTTGGGAACTCGCACACTCAAACATGGTTGCTGGTACGCATGCCGAAGCCAGCGCCCGCCGGCCAGCCACAGAAACTTCCTGAAGCGTCAAAATTTCCACCGCCACTCCAGTCGCCGAAGATCTGATCATCGCTCGACCGATCACGCCTATGGCGAAAGCACGCGCGGTTCTGCTCATTGAGGAATGCGAGCTTTTTTGCAGTGCGCTGTACGAACAATGGGACGAAACTCTTCTTTGACGAATCAGGGTTGTACTGCTTATTGCACTGCCGTCTTTCACAATCAACCTATGAGATTCATCACTGCTCTCGCCGTTTCCGTTGCTGCTCTGTGCAGCGCTTATGCGATGGAAAAGCCGTCGTTTCACACCAAAGGCACACCCACCGGTAAACCGACCGGGCTGCTCAAGCCCGGCGAGTATTGGTGGAAGCCGCAACTCTCCCCCAGTGGGCCCGTAGTCGTCCTCGTGAGCATTCCACAGCAAACCATTCATGTGTATCGCAACGGTATCCTGATCGGTCGTTCAACTGTCAGCAGCGGCTCCAAAGGCAATTCCACGCCCGGCGGCGTGTTCAGCATTCTGGAGAAAAAGCAGAGGCATCATTCTAAGAAATATGACAATGCGCCGATGCCCTACATGCAACGACTGACGTGGAGCGGTATCGCGATGCACTCCGGCCAACTGCCAGGTTATCCTGCCAGCCATGGCTGTATCCGTTTACCCTACGATTTCTCACAGTTGCTTTTCAGTGCCACTGCGAAGGGCGGCACGGTCGTCGTGGGCGATGGCAAAACGCCCACACCGCATCTTGCCTCAAATCCCGGTCTAATGCTGGCGCCAAAGGATTTCACACCCGAAATGGTTCGCCGGCTGGCGCGCGACGAGTACGACTGGCGTCCCGAGCGGAGCCCCGAGGGGCCGATCACGATTGTGCTGAGCTCCGCCGATCGTGCCATATACGTCTACCGCAACGGCAACCCCATTGGGCGCGCGGCGGTTGAAATTAGCGGGCGCGGTCTCGCCGGGCGCGAACGTCTCGGCAATCACGTGTTCACATTACTCGAAGGCAGTAGCGGCAAGCCGAGTCAGCTCGCGCCTGGACGCGAGGCAGGCCGGTGGATGCGCGTAAGTAGCGAAGGCCGCGCTATTGATGCGGAAGACGTGGCTTCCAGAATCAAATTCAACACCGACTTCGCTCACAAGCTCGCAGACCAAATCAAACCAGGCACGACAGTCATCGTCACGGATCAGCCGGCAGTGCGGAACGCAATTGCTGATTCCACGTATTTCGCAGCTAATTGATGCCAGTCATATGCGCGTGCTTCTGGCCGCCTTGGGCACCGTGCTCGTCCTTAGCGGTTGCGCCACGACTCGGTATGCAGAAGTCTGGCACAAGAAACCGAAATTGACCGGACCGCCCGGCAGCGGACCGCTGGCTGCGGCGGAGCAAAGCCTAACGAAAGCGATGCACGAAGAGCGCGCCAAGCCGCTCGCCGCCCTTGGTGATTGTTTGGACGCGCTGCAATCCGCGTCGGAAGAATTAAAACGGAATCCGCGGAACGAGACAGCTGTTCGAGATTACAATTTTGGCGTCAGCCGTACCTTCCAGATCATTCACGACGCGAAGCTGGACCCATGGACGCAACCGCTGACCGTACCAGGTGCTCGTGGCGAGTTCGTGCTCACTCACAAGCCGGATCCGCGACCGGAGTGGAACCCGGCACTCTACGAATTCACGCCCGCCGATCAGTTCGATGTCGGCGGTAAATACGTTACAGAACGGACCACGCGCGACGGCATCGGTGCTCCCATCGTTGCGGTTGAGCGGACGTCGAGCAGAAATCGGCGCCAGAAGCTCGCGCCGTCACGAATCTTCCGCACCGTTACCGTGGTTGCGGAGTTTCAGAATCGCCGATGCGTGCTCGAGTTTTATGATCCGCTCGATACCGAGACCGTAAGCTTTTATGGCCGCACCGTTGCGCTGGCTGCGGACTTCACGGTGCCGCTTGCGGTCATGCTCCAGGAGACAGATCCGGCAAAGCACGAACTATCGCGTGTTCTCAATCCGGAAAAATATGCACACACTGCGGCTATCGAGCGGCTCCAACCTTTCAACCCAAACAAAACAGTCGTGCTCGTGATCCATGGGCTCAAGGATTCGCAAGCGACCTGGACCCCGATGATTAATAAGCTGCGCAGCGATCCGGCAATCCGGAAGCATTATCAGTTCTGGTTCTACAGTTACCCGACTGGTTATCCCTTCCCATACTCCGCTGCAATCCTGCGAGAAGAACTCGATGAGGTGGAGAAGCAGTTTGCTAAACTCAAACCTATGGTGGTGATCGGACACAGCATGGGCGGTTGTATTAGCCGGCTGCTTCTTACCGACGGCGGCAACGAGCTTTGGATGAAAATTTTCGGTCGGCCGCGGGATGAAGTGCCGCTCTCGCCAAACACCCGCGAATATTTTCGCCAGGAACTGTTCTTTCGTCACCGGCCAGAGATCGGACGCGTCATATTTATCGCTGCGCCGTTACGCGGAAGCAATATGGCGAGCGGTTGGATCGGACGCCTCGCAACATTGATTATTCGCGAGCCGGCGTTGAGCAGTGAGGCAAGCCAGGAGATGCTTCGTGTGACAAACATCCGAGAGGAAGAGCTCAAACCGAAACGTCGCGCCAATAGTGTGGACAGCCTCTCGCCAAAAAGTCGTTTTCTCAACGCAATGAACGCCATTCCGATGACGCCTGGTGTTCCATATAACACCATTATTGGCGATCGCGGCCGTGGCGATTCGCCGAACTCCAGCGATGGAGTCGTACCCTATTGGAGTTCCCACATGAAGGGAGCGGAGAGCGAGCATATTGTCGCCTCCGATCATAGCGCACATCAAAATCCACAGGCGATTGTTGAAGTGCTGCATATTTTGAAGCTTCATGCGCGTTAGGACGAAACTAAGCTCCCACGGGCAGGCTGAAGCTTCGCGGCGGCGCGAGTGCCTCACCCCGGTGAAGGTTTTCCCAAACTTGTTCGCGATCACTTCCGCCAAAACCATGAGCTGGCTCTTCGAGCTCCATCGCACTCAGCCGATCGCACATGCAATCGGCGCCCTGGCGTTCGTGTGCGTGCTCGGGATGGCGCTCGGTAGTCTGAAAATCCGCCGCATCGGACTCGGCACAGCCGGCGTACTTTTCGCGGGAACTATCATTCTGTTCCAATGAATACGCCGACCCTTGGCGATCCGCGTTTCGCCTCGGAACGGAGTCACACGATCAGTGACGACGTTCGCATCCCTGAGCGAATCGAGATTGGCACCGACCCTGGATCGCAGTTTGAACTGGCCGGGCCGCGTGCAAAACTCTTTTTCGACGCGAAGAAAACGCGCGCCGGCATCGTGACCTGCGGCGGACTCTGTCCCGGCCTAAATAACGTCATTCGATCGCTCTTTCTCGAGCTGTACTACGGCTACGGCGTGCGGGAAGTGCTCGGTTTCCGCGTCGGTTACGGTGGCCTTGATCCGAAATGCGGAGTTGAGCCGATGAAGATTACGCCACAGATCGTGGACGACATTCACCAAAAAGGTGGAACAATTCTCGCCTCCTCGCGCGGACCGGTGGACATTGCTCGGGCGGTGGACAACCTCATCGAGCGCAACGTCAATATCCTTTTCACTGTGGGTGGCGACGGCACCCAGCGTGGTGGGAACGACCTCTACCAGGAAGCGCGCCGGCGCGGCCATGCGCTTTCGGTCGTAGGCGTGCCAAAAACGATCGACAATGATGTTGCCTTCGTTTCGCGCACTTTCGGATTTGCCAGTGCTGTCGAAGAAGCTGCGCGCGTGCTCGATTGCGCCCATACAGAAGCGCGAAGCGTGCAAGGCGGAATTGGCCTCGTGAAACTGATGGGGCGCCATGCCGGTTTCGTCACCGCGGGGGCAGTCGTCGCGAATCAGGACGTAAACTTCGCGCTCATTCCCGAGGTTCCGTTTAAGCTGGAAAGTTTTCTCGGAGCGCTCAAGGAACGGATGCTGGAAAAATCGCACGCCCTCATCGCCGTCGCAGAGGGCGCTGGTCAGGACTTGTTGAAAGCCGACCGAACTGCGCGTGATGCTTCCGGAAACGTGAAGCTCAAAGACGTCGGTCTGTTTTTGCGGGAAAAAATCGAGTCGTTTTTCAAGTTCGAGAAAATTCCGGTGGCGATTCGTTATTTCGATCCGAGCTACCAGGTTCGCAGTTGTCCCGCAAACTCCGAAGACGCGTTGCTCTGCGACCTTTTCGCGCGTCATGCCGTGCATGCCGCAATGGCCGGGAAGACTGGCCTCGTTATCGGTTTTCTACACGAACGTTTCATCCACGTTCCTATCGAACTGCTGGCCACGCACACCAAACGGCTCGACCCAGCCAGCGGCTGGTGGCGCTCTGTGCTCGCCGCCACCGGACAACCCGAGCGTTTTGCATGAACCCATTCAAAAAGAAAATACGTTCCAACAATACTGGGAGCGTGAATCGACCACAGGGAATCCGCACCGGTTTTGAGGCCGACGAGATCAAGCAGGCCTTTCTTGACAATCTCCGTTGCGGGATGGGGCGGCTCGAGGAGGTCGCGACGAAGCACGATCTGTATTCCGCGCTTGCACTGACTATTCGCGATCGCGTTTTCCAGCGCACGGTCGAAACCATGGAGAGTTACGGCGGCGCAGATACGCGACGCGTTGGGTATCTCTCGGCAGAATATCTCCCAGGTCCGCATCTCGCGAACAATTTATTGAATCTCGGCATCACTGACGCGACTCGCGAAGTAATGCAGTCGTTAGGCTATGATCTCGATGAAATCCTCGCGCAGGAAGAAGAACCGGGTCTGGGCAACGGCGGACTCGGCCGGCTCGCATCGTGTTACATGGATTCGCTTGCGTCCGTTGAAGTGCCGGCAATTGGCTATGGAATCCGTTACGAATTTGGGATTTTCGATCAAATCATCCGTGACGGCTGGCAATGCGAGATCACGGATAAATGGTTGCGAAACGGCAACCCTTGGGAAATCGCGCGACCAGAAATCGCGTATGAAGTAAAGTTCGGCGGGCGGACCGAGGGATTCACTGATGAACACGGTCGATTTCGTATTCGCTGGATTCCGGAAACGGAAGTGAAAGGCGTCGCCTACGATACGCCGATTCTTGGTTATCGCGTTAATACCTGCGATATCCTGCGCCTCTGGAAAGCTGAGGCAATCGAGTCATTCGATTTTGCCGCGTTCAATCACGGCGATTACTACCGCGCCGTCCAGGACAAGATGGTATCGGAAAATATTACCAAGGTTCTCTATCCGAATGACGAAGTTGCTGCAGGCAAGGAGCTACGGCTCAGGCAGCAATTCTTTTTCGTAACCTGTTCGCTCCAGGACATGCTCCGCATTCACGCGCTGCTCGGCGATACACCAGCGACATTGCACGAGAAATGGGTTGCGCAGCTCAATGATACACACCCGGCAATCGCAGTCGCCGAGTTGATGCGGCTTTTGGTGGACGAACACAACCTTGGCTGGCAAGAAGCGTGGAAAGTTACGCGTGCGACGTTTGCCTATACAAACCACACGTTGCTGCCTGAAGCGCTGGAGAAATGGAGTGTCGATCTTTTTGGAAAGTTGCTGCCGCGTCATCTTGAAATCATCTACGAAATCAATCGCCGTTTTCTTGAAGAGGTACGCGCGAAATTCCCAGGTGACGAAGCCCCCCTCCCCCGGCTTTCGCTAATCGATGAAAGCGAGCCGCGCTCTGTGCGCATGGCGCATCTGGCGACCGTCGGCAGCCACGCAGTCAACGGCGTCGCACAGCTCCACTCCGAATTGCTCAAGGAAACTGTGCTGCACGATTTTGCCGAATTATGGCCGGAGAAATTTTGCAACGTTACCAACGGTGTCACGCCGCGACGCTTCGTCGCGCTCAGCAATCCCGGACTGGCACAATTGATCACGTCACGTATCGGTGACGGCTGGCTGCAGAATCTCGATCAGCTTCGCCGGCTGGAACGGTTCGCCGATGACGCAGAATTTCAGCAGCAGTGGCGCGATGTGAAACTCGCGAACAAGCACCGCCTCGCCGCGCTCATCAAAAAACGAACCGGCGTTACGGTTTCACCAGAATCACTCTTCGACGTTCAGGTAAAACGTATCCACGAATACAAGCGTCAACATCTTGCTGCTCTGCATATTCTCACACTCTACCTCCGACTCCGAAGCGACCCGCAGGCCGATGTTCCACCGCGCACCTTTATCTTTGGCGGCAAAGCGGCGCCGGGCTATTTCATGGCCAAACGCATCATTAAATTCATCAACGCTATCGGCGAAATCGTGAACACTGATCCTGCGATGCGCGACCGGCTCAAGGTGGTTTACTTTCCCGACTTCAATGTGACGAACGCACACTTTATCTATCCTGCCGCGGATTTGTCCGAACAAATCTCAACCGCGGGTAAAGAGGCGAGCGGCACCGGCAACATGAAGTTTGCTCTCAACGGCGCGTTGACCATTGGCACGCTCGACGGCGCGAACGTAGAAATTCGCGAGGAAGTTGGCGCCGAGAATTTTTTCCTCTTCGGTCTCACAGTCGCCGAGGTCGCGCAGTTAAGAGCGCGCGGTTATCGCCCAGGCGATTTCTACGCGCAAAACACGACTTTGCGCAAAGCGATCGATTTCATTGCAAGCGGCGCGCTTGCCCGCGGGGATCGCGAACTGTTTCGTCCAATTGTTGAAAATTTGCTAAACGACGATCCCTTTCTGCTTTTGGCGGATTACCAGTCTTACATCGATGCGCAGGAACGCGTGAGTGCCCTCTGGCGTGATGGACGCGCATGGACGCGCACGTCGATCCTCAACACTGCCCGAATGGGAAAATTTTCATCGGACCGTTCGATCCGTGATTATTGCGAGCGCGTTTGGAAGATCCAGCCCGGAAGAGGATAAGAATGAGCTGACCAAACACCCTATGCCAGTCGCCGATTACAAAACCTATTGCAAAATGCTTGACCGAGCACGCGCCGGACGTTTCGCGTTTCCAGCGGTCAACGTCACTTCACTCACCACCGCCAACGCCGTGCTACGGGGGCTCGCTGAAAGCGAGAGCGACGGAATCATCCAGGTGTCCACGGGCGGCGAAGTCGGAGCCAAGAAAGTTTACGATCCTCGCTCCTATCTCGCGCTCGCAGAAGTGGCCATGGCCGAACGCGTGAAACAGTCTGCGAGTGATTTGCGAAGTACCGGCAAGACAATGTTCGGGTCGTGAATCCGAGCCTAGCTGCGCACAAGACTAAGATCGTCGCCACGATTGGACCGGCGTCGGAATCGCCCGAAATGCTCGTGCGACTTATTCGCGCAGGGCTCAACATCGCACGGTTGAATTTTTCGCACGGCGATTTTTCGAGGCACGCAGAAGTCGTCCAAAACATTCGCGAGGCTGCGCACGCGACGGCCCGACGCGTGGCGATCATGGCGGATCTGCCGGGACCGAAAATGCGGTTAGGGGAAATTCATCCGGAACCGATTCAGCTCCTACCGGGCGCGCGTTTCACGCTGACCACTGAAAATATCGTCGGCGATTCGCAACGTGTTTCAATGAGTTTTGAGCCACTTCCACGCGTAGTAAAGCCGGGCCACCGGCTCTTCCTCAATGATGGCCTCGTCCAGCTCGTCGTAGAGCGCGTTGCAGGCAATGATGTGGAGTGCACGGTTGCCGTCGGTGGCGAACTGCGTTCGCGCAAAGGGCTGAATCTACCTGGAATCGAGCTTGGGATTAGCGCGTTCACCGAACATGACCGCGCCTGCCTGGAGTTCGCACTGGACGTAGGTGTTGACGCCATCAGCCAGTCATTCGTCGAATCCGCCGCTGACATCGAGGCGGTGCGCGCGGCGGCGACGAAGATTGGACGCCAGGTGTTCATCATCGCGAAGATTGAGCGCTCCGCTGCCCTCGCGAATTTCGATGAGATTCTAACCGTCGCTGACGGAATCATGGTTGCACGGGGCGATCTCGGCGTGGAAGTACCGATCGAGGAAATTTCGCACGTGCAGAAGCAGCTCATCGCAAAGGCGAACTTTGCAGGCAAACCGGTCATCACGGCCACGCAGATGCTCGAATCAATGGTGGGGAGCAGACTGCCCACACGCGCCGAGGCGACCGATGTTGCGAATGCAATCCTGGATGGCACCGATTGCGTGATGCTCTCCGGCGAATCAGCGATTGGAAGATTTCCCGAGGAAGCTGTGACCATGCTCGCGAAGATCGCAGTTTTTACGGAGACACACCAGCCGCAGACACCTCTCGCGGCGCGGCGCGAGTTCCTGCTACAACGGACGAGAATGACTCCCCGCGATCGGATGGCATCCCTTACCGAACACGCCTTGGAGACCGTGCCTTGTGACATGGTGCTCGTGCCGACTCGCAGCGGCACAACTGCGCGCGCCATCTCACGATCCAAACCGCGTGTCTGGGTGGTGGCACCTAGTCGTGATCCGTTTGTGTGTCAGGGCTTGGCGTTCTCCTACGGCGTCCATCCCGTTGATCTGGTTGAGCGGCCTCTCGACTGGCGCGAATTTGCCGGGCGTTGGTCGCGTCAACACCGCATCGCCGCCGAACGAGTACTCCTCGTTGCTGGGCCATCGGCGCAAAACCCAACGGCCAATCACCGCATTGAGCTCATGAAGTTCGGTGCAAAATCCCTTCGCGTCAGGAAGGGTGAGTGATCGAACTATTACGCGCGTCGGATTCCCAAGTCCGGAAAACATGCGACGGGCCAACGTTAGGCTGATCTCGGCGGCAAGAGATATAGCGCAATGGCGAAGACCAGGTAAACCATGATGGCTAGCACGCCAACAAACCATGCGGAGCGTCCAGACGTGGTCGCAAGAGACGCCGTGAGGGTTGCGAACAGAATCATTGCGACTGCCCCGGGCCAGAAGGTCAAATCCATAGGCGTGGGGCCAATCACGTAACTGAGCAGCACCAGCACCGGAGCAACGAAGAGCGCGATTTGTGCGGCGCTGCCCAGTGCGATGCCCACGCTCAAGTCGAGGCGATTTTTGCGCGCGGCGGAAAATGCTGCCGCCATTTCCGCAGCCGCACCCACGAGAGCCACAACAATGAATCCAATAAAGGCAGGACTCATTCCGAAAGCCGTCGCAGCGTACTGAACGGACCCGACGAACACTTCACTTACCAATGCCACCAAAACCGTAACACCCGCGAGCGTGCCGAGCGCCAGACCGATCGGCCACGCCGCTTCATGTTCCTCGGCTGTGCTCGCGAACAATTCGCGATGCGTGTTCAGCGAAAACCACAGGCCGAGAGCGTACCCGACCAAAAGCAAAAACGAAAGCGCTAGGCTCAACTCT